>CAMBIK010000006.1 GCA_945867435.1 Klebsiella pneumoniae | reverse complement strand
ACCGCAGTTACCCATGGCGCGCGCCATGGATAACGATCTCGCTTTGGCTATTCGCTGACGGCTAAACGCCATTAGCTGGCCCTGCTCGCCCTCTGTGACCGGCATTGGCCTACCGCTTCCGGCCTGCGCGGCCGGCGGCGCTGAACCCTAGATCTCCCGAATCTTTTCCTGACGCTTGTACACGGTCAAGCGATCCACCAGCTCCTCTTTCGGACCGACACGATGCAGGATGATGCGCCGAAAGCCCTGGAACTGGGTGACCCGGAATTCGCGGGTGAGCGCGAGATACCGATCCGCCAGCCCGGAAAAGCCGCAGACAATCATCGCATCGGCGCGACGCATCGGCTCGGGTAGCGGCACATCCAGGATCTCGATGCTGCTCTCGGAGCCGAGGGTGAGCGTGCCTCGTTCCAGCCGCTTCACGGTCCTCCCCTGCGCATCGACCGCTTCCTCGGTGAGCGCGCCCAGCTGATCCAAAACGATCTCCCGAACGTTATCCCACCTTCGACCACCGAGAAAGTGGAGGTCGATGTACACGCGTTCCGGCTTGCTGTAGTTCACCTCCAGATTTCGCGGCGACGTGCGGAGCTCCTCCCGCGTGCGTTTCGCCTCGACCTGTTCGACCGTTACAGGCTCCGGCTTCGGGACCGCGCTGACCACGGGATCGTCGGAGCCAGAGCAGGCGAAGATCGCGGCAAGCCACATGCCCACCCGTTAACGGAGCGAGGTGAACGTGGTCGTCCGATACTTTGCAAGCCTGCGGGAACTTCGCGGTCGCAGCGAGGAGCCCTGCACGTTTCCAGCAGGCATCACAGCCGCAGAAGCGTACCGAATGCTCGGCCTGCCCCTGGAACTGCCCATCGCCTTTGCCGTAAACCAAACCCGTGTGGGGGGGGCGACCGTGTTGGTGGAAGGCGACGAAGTCGTATTTCTGCCCCCGATCGGAGGCGGCTGAAGTGGTGTCGATCACCCCCGACCCCATCGATGTCCAGGCCCTCCGGCGTGGCATCGCCGCCTCTGGGCACGGCGCAATCGTGCTGTTCGAGGGCGTGGCACGCGACCACCACCTCGGAAAGGCCGTTCGACACCTGGACTACGAGGCCTTCGAGCCGATGGCCCTGGCAGAGATGGGCAAGATTGTCGAGGAGATCCGTGACAAGTGGCCCGCGACCAATGTGTTCATCGTTCACCGCGTGGGCAGGGTCGAGATTGGGGAGGCGGCCGTGGTGATCGCCGTAGCCTCGCCCCATCGCGCCGAAGCCTACGAGGCAAATCGCTACGCCATCGAGGAACTGAAGGCGCGAGTGCCGGTCTGGAAGAAGGAGACCTACAGCGATGGCACCGCCTGGATCGGCAACCGCAGCTGATCTTCGGCCGGCAGCGAACGCACGCACGACGCGGCAGAGCTTGATATCCGCCGCGAATGCTGCTCCTGCTTGTCGCCTGTGCGCCCTACCCCGATGGACTGCGGCTGACCCCCGAGGGCACCGGCCCCCTCGTCGTCGTGGATTGGGATGCAAAACCCCTGCCCGATCTTCCCTTCCCGAACGATCTGGCCACGCGGACCGACCCCACGAGCCCCACGGGACTGCGGGTCAACATTCCGACCGCGGCCGCCACGGAAATGGAACGCGAGGCGCGGGGCAAGCTGAACCAGCTCAGCGGATTCGGCGTTTACGCACCGTTGTCCGTTGCTTTCGACGCGCCCCTCGACCTGGACAATCTGGTTGCCCGCCACCGCGACGACCCCAAGCGGGGGGAGGAAGCCTTCCTGGACGATGCGGTGCTGGTCATCAACGTCGATCCGGACTCCCCGGAGTACGGCAAGCCCGTAGCTTTGGACCTGGGCGAAGGGCGCTTCCCTTACGACGTTCCCAACCCGAACCGCTACTTCCCCAACGATAGTCGCTCCCTGTCACCCACCCTGGTATTTGAGACATACGACGAGGACCTGAACGGAAACGGCGTGATGGAATGGGGCGAGGACACCGACAACGACGGCGTGCTCGATCGCCCGAACGTGTACCCCGAAGGCGGCGACCCGCGCGCCGACTTGCTCACGTTCTACGAACGTGAGACCAACACCCTGCTGTTGCGCGTCGTTCGCCCCATGTTGGAGAAAACCACCTACGCGGTGGTCCTCACCAATCGCCTGGTCGGGGAGGATGGCGAACCGATCCGCTCCCCGTGGGCGTGGGTGAACCACATCCGGCAGACCGTGCCGCTCCTCGGGCTGGACGATGCGTTGCCGAACCTGGGGTTGACCGTCGATGACGTGGCGTTCGCATGGACCTTCACCACGGGGGATGTGACCGGAGACCTGCTGGCGGCTCGCCAGGGGCTGCTCGGAAAGGGAAGCCTGAAGGCCCTGGATGCCGAGGTGCCAGAGGGCGTCGTGGCGGCGGCGGCCATGCACTCGGAACCCGGCCTTCCTGCCCAAAGCCTTCCGGTCGATACCCTGCTGAGCACCCTGGTCGATCTCGGCCTGTTCAGCGGCGCCGGGGCAGATGCGCTGATGGCGAACTACCACGCCTTCGCCACATCCGTCGTGGGTGGCACGTTCAACACCGCGAACTTCATGGCCGACCCCGGCGGCACCCCCGAAGCGTGGCCTCAGGCCGACGACAGCAACGACGTGTGGCAGGTCGATGCGTTCAACGGCGGCTATCGGGTGCGCTCGGAACGGGTGATTTTCACCTGTGTCCTGCCGAAAGATGTACCGCAGCCGGCCCCGGTCGTGGACTTCGGTCACGGCTACGGGTCCAGCCGGTTCGACTTCCTCGGCTTCGCCTGGGGCTTCAACCGACTGGGCTTCGCCGCCTGCGCCTTCGACTATCCGGGGCACGGCCCCACCGTAGATGCCGACCAAGAAGCCCTGATCGCGGCCGTCCTGGGTGCCAAGAACCTGCTCGCCTTCTACGAGCACCTCAAGGACAGCCGCTACCGCGACCTCGACAACGACGGCGTTGGCGATTCCGGAGGCGATCAATGGACCGCCGATGCGTTCCACACACGCGACATGGTTCGCCAGGCGGCGCTCGACCACGCCCAGTTCGTCGACAGCCTGCGCGCATGCGGCACGGGTACGATGACCCTGCCCGACGGCTCCACCGCGGTCAGCTGCGATTGGGACGGCAATGGGGTGCCCGACCTAGGCGGGCCCGACGTGAACTACAGCGTACTCGGAGGTTCGCTGGGGGGAATCAACACTGCGGTGGCGGCAGCCGTCGTGGACGAGGTGACCGCCTGGTCCTCGATCGTCGCGGGGGGCGGGCTGCTTGATGTGGCGGTCCGTACGGAGATCGGCGGCGCGGTGGAAGCAATGCATGGCCGGCTCATGTCTCCGTTGTTCGTTGGTTATCCGCAGCCGGATGGCTCGCTCCAGATCGTCCAGGTCGTGAACTCGGTCCGTGACATGGTGGAGCTGCCGGTGGCAACGATCCCGAGCATCCCGGCGGGCGGGCGTGTGACCCTCGAGAACCTTGACAACGGCGAGGTGCGCGAAGGCTTCGTGCCGGCCGATGGGAGGTTCAGGCTGGGGATTCCGGCGGATGCCGCCAGCGCATGGGAAAAGCGGGCGCTCGCCGGCATCCCCGAGACCGGTGCCCACGCGGGCGACCGGTACGTTCTCCCGGACAACACCGAAGCCGGCGATCGACTGCGGATCACGTTTGAAGATGCGACGGGGGCGGAGATCGCCTCCATCGATCAATGGGCGACAGACGTAGGCTTCCAGGGTGCCACCTACGCCGCGGAGTCGCCCCTGGTGGCGGCAGCCGAAGGACTCGGGAAGATTCGGGGCACGCCCGACCTAAGGAAGACCGCGTTCATCTTTGGTGCGGTGCTCGAAGGCGGCGATCCCATCGCCTACAGCCGGCAGCTCACCGAAATGCCCTTCTCCGGCGATCCACGCAACATGCTGCTGGTGCCTACGCCGGGCGACATGATCGTGTCTGTCAACGCCGAGATCGCCCTGGCGAGGGGTGCCGGCTGGCTCGACGACACAGTGGCGGACGACCGGTATGGGATGACGGTGGACCGCTACCTCGTCGATCGCGGCATCGTGAGCGGCATCGAGGAGTTTGGACCGTACGTCTGCGCCGACGGCGGCTCATGCCTCTTCGACGCCGACGACCTCGACAATGGGCTGGATGCGTATGCCGCCCCCTCGGACTCCCCTCCCCTTCGCGTGTCGCTGACCACCGACTCCGGCGCCTCCGCGATGCGGCTCCCCTACGCCAACCCCCACGGCCAGCACGGCTTTGCCCTTCCCGAACCTGATGAAGCGTTCGACATCTCCACCTTTATGGTGATGCAGATCGCCAGCTACTTCGCGGATGAAGGCCAGAGCGTGAGCGACGACCCCTGCCTCGAGGATGCCTCGTGCGACTGGATTCCCCAGATGGATGACGGCGATACGGGGGGTGCACCATGACCCCCTCTCTCGCTGCGGAGCCCCATTGGTTCGCTCCCACCGCCGAAGTTCGCATGCTCGGCTCCCTCCCTCCGGCCGACTTCACGGTCGATCCGGAAGGGCACCAGCTGGACCAGGACATCGTGCTCGACAGTCGCCTGCGACTGGGGGCCGCGTTTTCGCTCAAGGGAGTGGAGGCCAAGCTCGAGGGCGACCTGTTCGACGGCCAGATCGCCGGTGATATCTGGGATATTCGTGGAACAGAGGATGCCCGCCACCGCGAATCCACCGACCCCTTCGGGCCCGGCACCTTCGGGCTTCGCCGCGCCTCCCTGAGCGGCCGGCTTGGGGTGGTTGCCCTGGAAGGCGGCGTGGTAACCAGCGATTGGGGGCTCGGAATGCTGGCCAACGACGGCAGCCACGACCCGGAGTTTGGAAGGTCGGACTTCGGGGATCGCGTGATCCGCCTCCGCGCGGCCACGCGCCTCAGCGAATCCATGCCGCTCTTTCTGGCGGTAGCGGGCGACCGGGTCCTCGAAGACGAGTCCGCGGAGTGGAGCCCCTTGACCGAAGGCGGCGAGGAAGCCTGGCAGGCCCTGGCGAGCCTCATCTACGGCAAGCCAGGCGCCGCTCGCGGCGGTGTCTACACCGTTTTCCGCGACCAGATGGAGTCCGACCGCGTGCGGCACACCCAGGTCGGCGTGCTGGACCTCTACGGGGATGTTCCCTTCGAAATGGCCGGCACCTCGTTCCGAATCGCGGCCGAAGGGGCCGGCATTTTCGGGCGCACGTCGCGCGCTCAGAGCTACACCTCCACCACCGGGCTCGATGTGCGCTCCGCGGGGGCCACGATGATCGCCGAAGCGCGACCCAAGGGCCTCCCGGTCAGGATGGCGCTGCGCGGGGGTTGGGCGAGCGGCGACACCAACCCTGACGACGGGTCTGCCGAAGACTTTGCCTTCGACCGAGACTTTGACGTGGGGATGGTGCTCTTCGACGAAGTCCAGGGATCCATCGATGCCGCCACCTACGCGCAGCTCACCGATCCGGAGCACAGCGGCGCCGCTCCCTATGGCTCGGAAGCCCTGGTGGGCGAAGGTGCGTTCCGCAGCGCCGTGTTCGCCCAGCCCATCCTGGAGGCCACGCCGCTTGCGTGGTTGAACCTGAAAGTTGGGTTCATGCTCGCTTGGAGCACGAAGCCGCCCCAGCAGGCGTTCGCCACCCACCGTGCCGGCGGCGTGCCCACCAACCACCTCGGCGTTGCGACCGATGGCTACGACCTGGGCACCGAAGTGGACTGGTCTGTGAAGTTCGGAGATGTCGGGATGGGCAAGTCGGGGCGATGGCGGCCCGCGTTGCTCGTTTCGGGGGGCCACGCCTTCCTCGCCGACAACCTGGGTGGCGGAACGGTCACCCTGATCACCGCAGCCGGGAGAGTGCGCTGGTAGCGCAGTCGCCTCACCCCAAGGCAGCGACCGCCGCCGTGAGCGTATCGAGCTTCGCCTCGTCCGCGGCCAGCTCCGCACGACGGCCCGCGAGCAGCTCCGGCTTCGCCTTGGCCACGAAACCCTCGTTGCCGAGCAAGCCGCGCAGGAAGTCGACGGACTTCTGCGCCTTGGCGATCTGAACGCCGAGCCGCTCGCGCTCCTTGTCCAAATCCAGCACACCGGTCAACGGAACCCAGGCTTCGATACCCAGGATCACAACGGTCGCGGCAGCATCGGGCTTTTCCCCATCCACGATCGTCACGTTGGCGAGATCGTTCAGGACCGCGTGAAAGCGCGGCAACGCCCCCAGCCCGCGAGACACCAGTTCCAACGGGATCTTTCCAGATAGCTCCTTCTCCGCGCGCACCCGGCGCACCGCGACAATGGCCTCCTGCAACAAGGCGACATCGTCCAGGGAGGCATCGGCGGCGGGGAAGTCGCCGACCTTCGGATACGGCGCCACCATCACGCTCCCAACCGTTCCCGGCAGGTTCTGCCAGATCTCTTCGGCCAGGAACGGCATGAACGGGTGCAGGAGTCGTGCGACCGCCGAGTACACCGTCCACAAGGTGTACTTTGCGGAAGCCTTGGCCGCCTCATCCTCTCCGTACAGGGCCGCCTTCGAGAACTCCAGGTACCAGTCGCAAAGCTCGTACCAGATGAAGCGGTGCAGCTCGGAGACCGCGTCGTTGAAGCGATAGGCGTCCAGGGCGGCGCGAACGTTGGCCACGGCCACACCCGCCCGAGCAAGGATCCAGAGATCCATCGTGCCCGGTTCGGCAAAAGCCGGCTTCTCGTCGATGTGCACCCGCAAGAACCGGAACGACTGCCACACCTTGTTCTGGAAGCGGGTCCACGATTCCACGCTCTTGTCGCTCCACAGCAGGTCTCGACCCAGGCCAGCGAGCGAAGCGAGGGTCATGCGCAAGGCATCGGTGCCGTGGCGTTCCATCGCGATCAGCGGATCGACCACGTTGCCCTTGGTCTTGGACATCTTGTCGCCATTTTCATCCCGGACAAGGCCGTGAATGTACACGTCCTTGAACGGGACCGCCCCCATGTGGTGAAGCCCCGAGACCATCATCCTGGCCACCCAGAAGAAGATGATGTCGAAACCCGTCACCAGCACACTGGTCGGGTACCATTTGGCTAATTCACGAGAGCGGTCCGGCCAGCCCAGGGTGGAGCACGGCCAGAGGGCCGAGCTGAACCAGGTGTCGAGCACATCCTCGTCTTGCACGACGTTCGCGCTTCCGCAGGTCGCGCATGCGGCCACGTCGTGACGTGAAACCGTTGTCGCTGTGCAATCGGCGCAGTGCCAGGCCGGAATGCGATGTCCCCACCACAGCTGCCGAGAGATGCACCAATCCTTGATGTCGCGGAGCCAGGCGTAGTAGGTGTTCTCCCATTGACGAGGGTGAAAGGTCGTGAATTCGTTTTCGACCGCGGCCAGCGCCGGGGCGGCCAGCGGGCGCATCTTCACGAACCACTGGGTCGAGACCATCGGCTCCACGACCGAACCCGAACGCTGGCTCCTCGGCAGGGTCATCACGTTCAGCTTCGCCCCTCGGAAAAGGCCGAGCGCCTCGATGTCCAGCTTGATCCGGGCACGTGCGTCGAACCTGTCCATTCCGGCGTAGATCCCGCCGACCTCGTTCACCTTACCATCGAGCGTGAAGATGGTGAGCATCGGCAGGTCGTGGCGCTTACCGACCTCATGGTCGTTGAAGTCGTGGGCGGGGGTGACCTTGACGGCACCGCTCCCGAAGGCAGGATCCACGAGGATGGAATCGCCGATGATCGGGATCTCTCGGTCCAGAAGTGGATGACGCACGGTCTTGCCGATCAGGTGCTTGTACCGCTCGTCGGCCGGGTGGACGGCCACCGCGGTGTCCCCCAGCATGGTCTCGGGGCGGGTCGTGGCCACCACGATCTCGCCGCTTCCATCAGAGAGCGGGTAGGCGAAGCTCCACAGCTCCCCCTGCACGTTCTCCTCGGTCTCAACCTCGAGATCCGAGATCGCGGTGAGCCCGACCGGATCCCAGTTGATCAGCCGCGTGGCTCGGTAGATCGAGCCTTCCTCGTACAGCTTTACGAACGACTCCCGCACCGAGCGGCTGAGCCCTTCATCCATCGTGAACCGCTCGCGCGACCAGTCGCAGCTCACGCCAAGCCGCTTCAACTGCCGAACGATCGCGCCGCCCGATTCCGCCTTCCACGCCCAAACGGCTTCAAGGAACTTCTCGCGCCCAAGGTCCCGCCGTTCGATTCCCTTCGCGCGAAGCTGCTTCTCCACGATCCACTGGGTAGCAATCCCCGCGTGGTCCGTACCCGGGATCCACACCGCGTTGAAACCATCCATCCGCTTGTAGCGGATCAGCACGTCCTGAAGCGTGTAGTTCACGGCATGCCCCATATGGAGGCTCCCCGTGATGTTGGGCGGGGGGATCACGATGCTATAGGGCGTGCCCGGCGCATCGGGATTCGGGGAGTACACGCCCGACTTTTCCCAGGTTTCGGCGTAGCGAGCGAACGCCGCGTGGGCGTCGTAATACTGCGGAAGCTCGGGGGCGGGGGTGTTCATCAGGCCTCAGCGGGGCCCCGGAGCTAACACGCGACGGCTACTCCCCCCGTTCGATCTCCGCCATCCTCTCGCGGATGACCCGCCGGGCGATGGAAGGCAGCTCTTCGCGCATCGCCTCCTCGACGGCGACCTCGATCATCTCCCGAAACGCCGGGGATGTGGCGATCGCCTTGTTCAGGACCGCTTCCACCACTTCGGGCAGCACAGCAAGAATCGCTCGTTCCAGCGCCGGACCGACCACCGCAGGATCGACCTGAACGGGCGGCAGCGTGCGCCAGTCGCGCGGCAGAAACGAGGACAGCCGTTCATCGCCCACGGGAGTCGCCGGCTCGGGGATGGGAAACGCTGCACGGGCCGGAGCGAAAAACGATCCGGTCACCTCAGGTTCCACCTCCGGCAGGTTCTCGATCGTGGTGAACGCATCGAGCATCGGAGCGTCTTCGATGCCCAGCGGACCGAGCGCACCTTCAAGATGGCGCCGCACCGCTTCCACGGAGAACGGTCGTGAAAGTCTGCCGATGACGCCTGCTTCCGCTGCACGTTCCGCGTTGTACACGTCGAAGCCACCCGAAACGAGCAGCACCGCCGCTTCCGGGTGTTTGGCCCGCACCTGGCGCGCCAGCTCGTAGGCGCTGCCCCGCGGAACCGAAATTGCGGCGAACACAGCCACGATCGGCTCGCCGTCGAGGGCCAGCTCCGCCTCAACCGCATCACGCACGACCCGCACCGAAAAACGCGTGCCGGCCAAGGCCTGCGCCACGCGCTCACCCGTCTGGGCAACGGGGTCCACGACCAAAACGACAGATCCGAGCATCGACCGAGAGCTTAGCGGACGACGGCCGCGTGCACCACGCGCGTGACCACTTCAATCCGCTGACCGTCGGAAGTGGTCACCGTGTCGGCATTCTGGACCGTCACGAACAAGTTCGTCACATCCGCCTCAACCGCGCTGTTCATGAGCGACCACACCCCTTCGTCCACCGAGTAGCTGTTGGCGCCGCCGGTGTTGCAGGTGACCGAATCGGTGAGCTCACCCATGGTTTCAGCGCGAATCTGCACCCAGGCGTCGTCCCACCCCTTCATGGTCCACGACACATCCACAGGCGCGCCGAAGACGAGGCCGGAGTTTTCGTCGTAGTTGCTGATCTGCACATCGTCGAGCGTGCCGGCCACCGGGGTGGTGGCACCCGAGAACGAGCCCGCGTCGGAGAGCTTGGTGCCTTCGCCAATCAAGTCCTCCGCATAGGCGCAGTTCTGCACGTCTCCAAACACGTCGTCGAAGTAGAAGCCGGTGGTCCCGTTAGCCAATGTGCCGCTCACATCGCCGTTGGACCACACCGGACTGCCCGCGTCGGGGATGTTGGTCCCGCCGCCGCCCGCATCGCTGGGGAACATGTCCAGGCCGCTGGTGCACCCCGAGGCGGGCAGGTCACGCTGAGTCAGGTCATCTGGCGAATATTCCAGAGAGACCTGATAGCTGAACACGCCGTCGTAGTAGAAGGTGTCGGTATCCGAGCGTTCTTCACACTGCCATGTGTACACATCGGCGAACAACCGGGCGTCGTTCGCGCCCCCCTGACCAAGGGCGATCTTCTGGGGTTCACACCCCCCAAGGAACGCCAGCGCCAAAACCGCAACCTTCATGGACCCGCCTCTGCCCGCCATCGTAGCCTACGCGGTTGCGGAAAGCCCAGCGCGGTGTAAAAGCTTCGTTCTCGTTGCGCACGGGGGCGTGGCGGAATGGCAGACGCAGGGGATTCAAAATCCCCCGAGTGTATACTCTTGTGGGTTCAACTCCCACCGCCCCCACCAGTGCCATCGAAGAGGACTTGGACTCCCCAGGGTCTGACTGCAGCCTAGGGCGCTGAAAAGTCTACTTCGACGAGCAGATCCTGGTCGAAGGTCACCACTTGCGTGCAACCCGCATCGCGCGCGACGGCTCGACGATGCCGCGGCTCGTCATCACTTCTTGGTAAGGAGGGTGCGCCGCGAAGTCAACGGGTGGGCAGGCCGCCCGGAAGCAACCTCGGCACCCCAAGCGCCCGAGCACCCGCTTCCCGCACCCAGCGACACTCCCCCGACTGGCAGGTGCAGGCCTTCAATTCCGAATACACCGGCAGGATCTCGCAGGTCGTTACGACGTCGGGCGCCCGCTCCGTAGCCACGCACACCTCAGCCGAGCAGCCCGCGGTGGCGCAGTCCGCATCCGCCGCGCACTCCCCCGGCGTGGCCATGCCTTCGAGGCGCGCCTCAACGGGCATCGACATCCCGCCGAAGCGAGGAGCCGGCACCAGGGCAGGCACCGCGACGGCATCGGGATGGGCGCAGGCAACCAGGAAGAAGACGAACAAACACGCCTCAATCGGAAGTCCTGAGCTAACCCCCGACGCTGGGATAGGCTCTCCTGAACCTCTGAGCGAAACCCCATGTACACGTTCAACGCCGCCACCGCGGCCACGATCATCGCCGACGAAAGCGCGCTGGCGACCCTCCGGGACTACACGATCGACACCGTGATGGCGGCCATCGGCGATGTCGGCGAGATCACCGATGAAGAAGATGCGTTCAACGCGCTCATGGCGGCGATGTACGCGTTGCGGCCCGTCGGTTTTCTGTAACTCTGCGGTGCCGTAATCCCCCTCACTGGCACTGGGCAACAGAGCGGCTAGACCCACCGCTCCTCACCCCGGACTCGCATGACCCTCGCCGTCCTCGCAGCCTCCCTCTTTGCGTGTGGGAGCGACCCCGCTCCTGTCGCCCCCCCCGCGCCGCCAAAGGCCGTAGTGGCGCCTCCCCCACCCCCGGCGCCCAAGCCCCCGACCCCACCGATGTCGGGCCCCTACACGCCCGATGCTCTGGCCAAGGCCGCCTATGACCTTGCGAATGCCGCCGGGGCTGCCGCACTCGCCAACCCGAAGTCGGGCGATGCCGCTGCCATCGCGGCCGGCAAGGCGCAGTGGGGCAAGTGCACCAGCTGCCACGGCCAATCCGGCGGCGGCGATGGCATCGTGGGCGCTACTCTCCCGCAGCGGCCAGCCCAGTTCAACTGGCCGGAACGGTGGGCCGCCACCCCGGTGGGTGTCAAACATTGGATAATCAAAAACGGCATCGCAGGCACGACGATGGCGGCTCTGGGCCTCACCGACGACCAAGCTTGGGAAGTGCTGGCGTTCATCGAATCTGACTTCACCAAGAAGTAGCAACCGCTCCCCATGAAGCCATTCGTGGGGCTTGTGGCCGAGCCCTCGCCGCATTAGACTGCCGCGCGCCTGCTCCCCCTGCCGAGGAACGATGTCCCTACAGACCCGCGCCGTCCTGGCGCTTTCGTTTACGCTGAGCGCCGCGATAGGATTGCCGGGCTGCGGCTCCAACGCGGACGCTGAAGAGACCGCGGAGGCCGCAGACACCTTCACGATCGGCATGAAGAACCTTCTGCCGCCGGCACTCTTCGCCGACGACCTGGTGGTCACCGTGGGCCGACCGCTTGCCGAAGCGATCGAACAGCCGATCCAGTTCCCGCACAATCGCCATGTGCAAGACCTTGGCATGGACTGCAACTACTGCCACAGCAATGCGAGGAAGGGCATACACGGGGGCGTACCTGCGGAAAGCCTATGCATGGGCTGCCACTCGCTGGTCGACACCACCGACCGGCCCGAGCTCGTGAAGCTGAAGGACTACTGGGACAAGGGCGAAGTCATCCCCTGGAAGAAGGTACACGATCTTCCCGATTATGTGTACTTCTCCCACAAGCGTCACGTTGTTTCTGGTGTTCAATGCCAGGAATGTCACGGTGAGGTTCAGGAGATGACGGTGAACGAACGCGTCGCCAGCCTCAAGATGGGGTGGTGTCTGGACTGCCACGCTCAACACCCGAGCGTCGATGAAAACTATGGAACCAAGGCAGAACTTCGGCGCGCTGAGCTGAAGGACTGCTGGACCTGTCACAAGTAGAGCGGGAGCCACGATGGAAGGACTCAACCGCCGCGATTTCCTAAAGGTGGGAGCCGTCGCAACGACGGCTGCCGCCACCGCATGCACCTATGACTACAAGGTGCCCCAGGAGGAAGTGCTGCCCTATGTAGTGAACCCCGAGAACGTTCAACCGGGGCTCGCTACCTTTTACGCATCCCTATGCAACGGCTGCGCCACGGCGTGCGGGCTCGTAGCCCGCAACAAGGATGGCCGTGTCGTCAGTGTCGAAGGCAACCCGGACCACCCCACGGGCCCCGGCCTGTGTACCAAGGGGCACTTCGACCTGGTCGCGGCCTATGGCCCCGACCGTGTCGACAGCACTCCCGACGCCGTGGAGGATGCGCTCAAGCGCGTAATCCAGGCCATGGCCGAAGCGAAGGTGTCCGGCAAGAAGGTCGCGTGGTTGGGTCGGTACCGCACCGGTAGCGCATCCACGCTGCTCGATGAGCTCGCCCGTGGGGGGCTGCAGCGCGTCCATTGGGAAGCGCTGGGGGTAGACTCGCTCCTCGCAGCCACGAAGGCCTGCTACGGAATCAACGAACTGCCGGTGTACGAACTGGCGGAAGCCCGCACGATCGTCAGCTTCGGATTTGACTTCCTCGGCGCCGCTTTCGGCTCGATGGGGATGGCCAAGGGCTGGGCCAAGGCCAAGGACCCCGCTCAGGGCGGCTTCACCACCCGCTTGGTGGCGATCGAACCGCGGCTTGGGCTGTCTTCCGCGGTGGCCGACACTTGGCTGTCCGCGGTGCCCGGCACCGAGGCAAAGGTTGCGTTCGCGCTGGCGAAGCTCGCGGCCGCGGCGAAAGGCTACACCGGCCCCGCCAATGCCCTGCTCGAAGGCGTGGATGTTGCCGCAGCCGCAGCAGCCTCCGGCATCACCGAGGTCCGCCTCACCGATGTGGCCGGCTGGCTGGCGCAGGCCCCGTCGGTGGTCCTCCCCGGCGGTCCGACCACGCAGGGTGCCGATGGCACCGCCCTCGCCATCGCCACGCTGCTCTGCAATGAAGTGCTCGGGAACATAGGCACCACTGTGCAGCTTGGCCGAGGCTTCATTCCGGGACAGGTCGACAGCTACGCCGCTGTCCAGTCCCTCGTCGCCGATCTCGCGGCCGGCAATGTCGGCGTGCTGTTCGTGGATGGGATCGACCTCGCGCATGTGGCTCCGGCAGCGCTCGGTGCGGTCGAAGCGATGGCGAAGGCCGGCCTCATGGTGCAGTTTGCGAACGAACCCGACGACAGCACCAACGAAAAAACCCTGCTCTTCCCCACGGGTTCGGGGCTTGAGCAGTGGACCGACGCATCGGTCGAATCGGCGCTCCATGTGCTCGGCCAGCCCAGCATGGTCCCGCTGAAGGCAACGATGGGGCTCGGGGATGTGCTCCTCCGGCTCATCAAGGCCAACCCGCCGGCCCTTGCAGCCCCGATCACGGAGGCCATTGCTTCGATCGAAACGGCACTCCCGGCAGCGGCCGTAGTGCTGCTTCCGCCCGCGTTCGATGCTGCGGCAGCGGCCGTAGCGGCACCCTCGTTCGGCGACTTCATCAAGGCGCGCTGGCTGGCCGAAGTGAAGCCGGCCGGGGCCGACAACGAAAGCTGGTGGACAGAGTCCCGCGCGAAAGGCGTGGCGATCTTGGCGAGCACGCCGGGCTCAACCCCTTGGACTCTATCGAACCTGCCGCAGGTTGGTGGTGGCCTTGCCGCCGGCGAACGCGCCGTGGTCTTGTTCGCCTCGCACCTCGCCGATGGCCGCTGGGCCAACGTGCCCTGGGCGCAAGAGCTTCCCGATTCCGTGGCCACCTACTTCTGGACCACCTGGGCGGAGATCCACCCGCGCACCGCTGCGGCCATGGGCCTCGGCGAGCAGGACATGGTGGAAGTGAAGACCGAGCACGGCAGCGTGAGCGTGGGCTGGTTTGGGGCCCCGACTGTGCGCGAAGACACCGTAGCGCTCATGATGGGCAACGGGAAGAAGGTGGGTCGCTACGCCAAGGGCCGCGGCGCCAACGTCTTTGGCCTGCTCAGCGGCACGACCGATGCGGCCTCGGGGGCTCTCGTTCTGTCGGGTGCCACCGCGACCCTCGCTCGCGTAGCGGGGGAAAGCGGCGTTCACGCCCTGTGCGGCAACATGAACCAGGATGGCCGGAACATCGCGGTGGCCGTAAACCCCGACGATGCCGTGAAGCACCAAAAGGGTGAAGCGGGATCGATCGTCCCCATCCATCACATGCCGACCGACGAGCGCGTCACAGCCGCCTTCGTCTCGGGCATTCCCGACATGTACCCCGAGCCGGGTCACCCCACCTACCGCTTCTTCCAGGTGTTCGACACCAACGCCTGCAACGGTTGTGGTGCCTGTCAGGTGGCATGCGCCATCGAAAACAACATTCCGTTCGTCGGTCCGGACCAGCTCCGGAAGGGCCGCGAGATGACCTGGATCCGCATGGACAGGTTCTTCGAAGGCGAAGGCGAAAACCCCGACGTGCGCTACCTGCCGGCCGTGTGCCAGCAGTGCTCGCATGCCCCGTGCGAAGGCGTGTGCCCGGTCCTGGCGACCTACCACAACCTCGACGGCCTCAACGCGATGATCTACAATCGCTGCGTCGGCACGCGCTACTGCGCGAACAACTGCCCCTATGCAGCCCGTCGGTTCAACTACCACACCTGGGAATGGCCGCAAAGCTACCACCTGATGTTGAACCCCGACCTCAGCACCCGTGAAATGGGCGTGATGGAGAAATGTACGTTCTGCGTGCAGCGTATCCGCGGGGCCAAGGATGCCTACCGGGACGTGGCCTTCGCCGAGCGCACGGACCCGGCGCGCCCCGTGGACATGTCGAAGCACCTCGTGCCCGACTCCGCCCTCCGCAAGCTTACCGCCTGCGCCGCCGCCTGCCCGACCGAAGCGATCACGTTCGGGAACTGGCTCGATGCCGCTGGAACGGTGCGGGCCCTCGGGGAAAGCCCGCGTGCCTACACGCTTTTGGGCGAACTAAACACGAAGCCGGGCGTGCGCTACCTGGCAAAAGTGAACCACAATCGACCGCCCAATGTCGGGCACCATGGCGGGCACAATGCCGCGCCGGCGGGGCATGGCGCGCCGCCTGAAGGGCACGGCGCCCCTGCCGAATCAGGCGACAAGGCGCATGGCGCCGAGCACAAGGAGGGCTGATGGCCAACGAACCCACCTACGCGCAGGTCAACCGCGATGTGATGCGCCCCCTGTTTTCCCCGGGCATGGCCTGGTACGGAATGATGGGCCTGGTCGGCGCGGGGCTCGCGTTCGGCGCTTTCTGCTGGGGAATGCAACTGGTGTGGGGCCTCGGCATCGCCGGCTACCACCCGCCCGTATTCTGGGGGGTGTACATCACCACCTTCGTGTTCTGGGTCGGTATCGGGCACGCCGGCACCCTCATCAGCGCGATCCTATTCCTGACCCGCAGCCGCTGGAGAACGGGCATCTACCGGGCCGCAGAAGCGATGACCATCTTCGCGGTCATGACTGCGGCGTTGTTCCCTGCGATTCACGTCGGGCGCGCCTGGCAGGCCTACTGGCTTTTCCCCTACCCCAATCAGCGGCAGCTCTGGCAGAACTTCAAGTCCCCCCTGATGTGGGACGTGTTCGCCATCAGCACCTACTTCACGGTTTCAACCGTATTCTTCTTCATCGGGCTGGTCCCGGACATTGCGGCGGTTCGCGACAACACCCGCGGGCTTACGCGCAAGGTGTACGCAGCGATGGCGCTCGGCTGGCGCGGCACCGACGTGCAATGGCGCCACTACATGGCCGCCTACGGCTTCTTCGCCGCGCTTGCCACGCCGCTGGTTCTGTCGGTACACAGCGTCGTCTCCTGGGACTTCGCGATGGCCGACACCCCCGGCTGGCACAGCACGATCTTCCCGCCCTACTTTGTAGCAGGCGCGATCTTCTCCGGCTGCGCGATGGTCATCACGCTGATGTTGCCGCTCACCAAGCTGTTCAAGCTTGAAGCGTACATCCATATTTGGCACTTCGAGCACCTGGCCAAGCTGTGCATGTTTACGGGGGGCATCCTCACCTACGCGTACGCCACCGAGTACTTCGTGGCTTGGTACTCTGATAATCCTTATGAATGGGGAGTTTTCAAGGACCGCGTGGTCGGCAAGTACTGGTGGGTCTTCGCGATGATGGTGATGTGCAACAACATCCTGCCGCTGCTGTGGATCTTCAAAAAGGTGCGCACGTCGTTCCTTGGGTTGTTCCTGGTCTCGATCGTGATCAACATCGGCATGTGGTTCGAACGGTTCAACATCATCGCCAGCTCGCTCGCCCACAGCTTCGATCCCGGCTCCTGGGCGTACTACCTGCCGACCTACATCGAGATCGGCATCCTGATCTTCTCGTTCGCCTGGTTCTTACTCTGGTTCCTCTTGTTCGTGAAGATCATGCCCAGCGTGGCCATCGCGGAGATCAAGGAAACCCTGCGCCCGCCCCTGAAGTCTGACGAAGAGGTTGCTGCCAAATGAGCACTCACGACTCCAGCGCCACCGGCACGCCGGTCAAGGCCGTATACAAGCACCTCGACAGCCTTTTGCAGGGAATCCATGACCTGCACGCGGCCGGGTTCCGCGACTTCACCGTGCTTAGCCCGGTTCCACGCCACGAAATCGATGCGATGATGTACGAGGACGATGGCCCCAGTCCCATTCGCTGGTTCACGCTGGCGGGCGGTATCCTGGGAGGATCCATGATCTTCTCGCTCGCCTCGCTCACCCACGCCAACTGGCCCATGATCATCCCCGGCGGGAAGCCGTTGGTGTCGATTCCGCCCTTCCTGGTCATCACCTTCGAAGGCACCATCCTTTGGGCGTCGATGTTCACGCTGTTCGGCCTTCTCTACTTCTGTCGTCTTCCGGCCCGGAACCTGCCGGTCGAGATGGAAGACCCGCGCTTCACCAACGACTGCTTCGGCATCGTTGTGGAACGTACCGGCGGGCGCGCGGACAAGATCGCGCACATCCTTCAACACTCGGGGGCCATCGAGGTCACCGGCGGGGCCTCCCATGGCTGATCGCAAACGGTACGTTCGCTGGGGTGCCCTGGGGCTCGCCGCTATCGCCGGTGTGGCCTGGGGCTCTCCCTGGGACATCGACATGGTCGATGCGCACACGTTCAAGGCCTACGAGTGGAAGATGCTTCCGCAGCCCGCGGCTACGGTCGCACGCGGGTCTACCTCTGCACCCCGCCCGCAGTCTGCGGGCCACTACCAGAACGGCGAGGTTGGCAGCGTTACGCGTGCGAACGCACCCGCCACGGATGCCCTGAGCGACCCCTACGCGGCAGATCCCAACCACATCGCCACCGGCACTCGTTTGTTCCGCGTGAACTGCGCGCCGTGCCACGGCCTTGAAGGCACCGGAAACGGTCCGGTCACCTACAACGACGTGGACAAGGGAATCCGACGCTTCCCGATGGCGGCTCCCGTCCTATCAGGGGCAACCGGCACCATCGGCTCCCGCTCCGACGGCTACATCTACGCCACGATCCGGAACGGCGGCCTCGGAAGCGCAGGCGCAACAGCTGAAATCCCCGCCGGCAAGGCCGCGATCGGGGATGGGATGCCCGCCTACGGCGCGCTCCTCACGGATTCGGAACGGTGGGCGGTCGTCGCCTACCTGCGCACCCTTCCGAACGCCGCGCGGATCATCCCCGAGCCGGTCGCCCCTCTCACGCCTGCCCAACTAACCCCCGCCCCTGGGACTCCGGAATGAGCACCGTCGACCTTATCGTCGCGACCCGCCGCGTCGTGGGCCCGGGCCCCGACTTCAGCGAAACCCTGGCTGGAACCCCTCGCACCGTCCCCTCCGGCGTGAAGACGCTCGGCATCGTGGGCACGCTGATCGGCCTCGCATCGCTAGCCTACGGGCTTTCGACCGAATCGCACCGCACGTTGGGCGTGCTGCTGGTCTGCATCGTGTACTTCATGGGCGTTGCCCAGGGGGGACTCATGTTCGCCGTGATCCAGACCATCACGCTTGGCCGCTGGGGTCGCCCCTTCAAGCGGATCGCCGAATCGTTCTGGTTCTTCATGCCGGTGACCTACCTCATCTACGCGCTGTTCCTGCTTGGAGGCGGGCTTGACATCTACCCGTGGACCCACGAGGAGATGCCTCCCCACAAGGCGATCTGGTTGCAGCCGAACTTCTTCGTGGCCCGGCAGCTCGCGATGATGGGCGTCCTGATGGTGCTGGACTTCAGCTTCATCCGGAACAGCCTGCGCGCAGACATGGGTGTCGCCGCGGAGACCCTCGGCAGCCGCGCCCCCCCCTTCTGGTCCTGGTTCACCGCCGGCTGGCGCGGCCGCGAGATCGAAGTCGAAGACACCTACCACAAGAACATCCGGCTCGCGCCGCTGATCGTGATCCTGTACGCTGTCTTCTTCAGCTTGTTCGCCATCGATGCGGTGATGTCCCTGGCCCCCCACTGGGCAGCGAACATGTTCCCGGCCTGGATTTTCGTGTCCAGCCTGTGGCTCGCCATCAACTGGATCTGCATCATCAGCGTGTTCTTCCGTGGCTGGCTGGGCATCGAGGCGTTGCTCTCGCCCAAGCGCTACCACGACCTCGGCAAGCTGATGTTCGCGCTGTCCATCTTCTGGACCTACAACTTCTTCGCGCAGCTCCTGCCGATCTGGTTCGGAAACATGCCCGAGGAAACCTGGTACCTCATCCTGCGCATGTACCTCGACCCGTGGGCCCCGCTCGCGAAAGTCGTGCTGGCCATGTGCTTCCTCATCCCCTTCACCGTGCTGTTGAGCCGCGGCATCAAGAAGACGCCCAAGTCGCTGGTCGCGGTGGCGATCGTGATTGCAACCGGTGTTTTCCTTGAGCGCTTCCTGCTCGTCATGCCCCAGGTGTGGACCAAGAACACCATGCCCATCGGGGCGGTGGAAATCGGCGTCGTGATCGGCTTCGTCTCAGCCTTTGTCGCGGTCGTGGTCAACGTATTGGCCCGCGTGCCCGCCGTGCCCGTGAGCGACCCGTTCATGCACGAACATCCGGACGACGTGCATGTTCACGTCGGTCACGCCACCTCGGCGCACTGAGCCCGGGCGGATGGTCGAGATCACCAAGGCTTCGCTCGCCGATCTGTGCGAGCCCATCGGTGCCGTGATCGGCCGGATGGGCACCGCCTCGCCGGCTGCGCTGGAAGCCGAGCTTGAGGGTTTGAACACGGATCAGCTTGAGGCGGCGGCACTCGCAGCGCTCGCCGCGGGCTGGCTCACCCCCAAGGAAGGCGGGGGAGTTCGCTTCGGCCGCATCAGCAAGGCCGATTCCCATGGAAACAGCATCGACGCCGTGGACATGAGCGGGCCCGCCAGCGGCGCGCACACCCATCCGCGGGGCGAAGTCGAGCTGTGCATCGATCTGGCCGGGCAACCCACGTTTGATGGGCGCAGAAAGCGATTTATCGCCTACCCTCCCGGAAGCCGCCACATCCCGACGGTGGCGGAAGGGCGCATGCTGATCCTGTACTTCCTGCCCGGTGGCGAGATCGTCTTCGAGTAGGGGATCAGGGAGAGACGACCGCGGTGCCCACCGGGAACCCCGCGGAGTCCACCTCGAGCAGGACGACCGCCTGGACGGCCATGGCGCTGGCCCCCGGTTCGGCCGACGACGCAAGGGGCGGCAAGGCTTGGTTGCTGGCGTAGTCACCCGTGCTGTTCAGCAGGACCACGACGAGCGCTACCGATGCGCCGGTAGACGGGATGCCATCGGGAAACACGCTGGACCAGTAGATCAGCGCCTCAAAACCGTGTTCGGTGAGCCCGGTCGCACCGGCATCCCCGGCGGCTGCGCCCAGAGCGATGTTCCCGTCGTCGAAATTGCTCACGCCTGCCAGCCAGCCGAGGTTCGTCGGGTCGCCCAGCGCACCGTCGAAGCCGCGCAGTCCCGCACCCGGACTGAGGGAGCCGAGACCGATCTCCTCGGCCCCCACTGTTCCGAAGGCGACATCGAAGCCCACGCCCGGAACGTCGAGAGTCAGGTTCGCGGCGCTCAGAGCCGCATCCAGCGCGTCGATCCCATCGCTCAGCTCCAGGCCGCTGGCGAGCCCGGTGCCCTGGCCCTCATCGAGGTCCATGAGCACGAGCACGGTGTTGTCGCCTCGCTCGTAGACCCCATCCACCCCCACCCACAGTCCATCGCTGTCGGATGTGACGCGCAGCGCATCGAGCTGATTGAGGCCAGCACCGAAGCTGGTGGCGTGGGCCTGCATGGTCACGACGCCCCCCAGATCCGTGGTGGTCCCATCGACCAGGAGGGGGATGCTTGGCGCGACGACAGCCGCAGCCCCATCGATCGAGGCCTCCAAAACCGCATGGACCCAGAGCTGATCGAAGCGGGCGAGCTCAAAAACCGAAGTCAGCGGGCCCATCGCGTACACCGGCACATCCGCGTTGGTGTGCAACCCCCAGCGCCAATCGGAGGCCGGGACGACCCCTGCGGCGGAGCTGCCGCTCACGGACAGACCCCCGCATTCATGGTCGGCGGTGACCACCACAGTGCGTTCCCCTGCCTGCGGCCACGCCAGCGCGGCGGCGACAGCCTCATCGAAGGAAGCGACCTCATCGAACACTCGCTCCTCGCTGTTGGAGTGGCTGGCGTGGTCGATGCGCGCACCTTCGACCATGAGGAAGTAGCCATCTGGGTCATCGTCTAGCCAATCCAGGGCTCGCAACGTCATCTCTTCCAGGGTCGGGGTGCCGACCGGGTAGCCATCGGCGACGTAGGGGAAGGTCGTGTCGGCAAACAGGCCCACGAGCGGACGCCCGTCGGGCACGGCGGCCGCAAGCGCGACCGAATCGGTCACTACTTGCGCAGGCAGGGTGGCCAGGAGCGGCTCGAAGGCCGAATAGCCGCCGCTCAACAGGACATCCGGCAGGTCGGCGGCGAAGGCCTCAGCGATGGTGAACGAATCCCCGCGGTCCTCCACATGAACCACGAAGCCCGAAGGCGTTGCCCCGGTGGCCTTGTCGGTCGTGACGACCCCAACGGACATCCCGGCGGCGCGGGCGCGCTCGACCAGGTTCTCGACCGTGTCTCCATCGCGATTAAGGCCCAGCCAATCGTTGTAGGTCTTCCACCCCGTGGCCATCGCGGTGGCGCTCGCGGCAGAATCGGTGGTCCCCGACAACGAGGCCGTGCGCAGCCGCCCGTGGAACGGGAGCGATTCCATCGCGAGCGAACCCGCGGCGCCGCTGGCGTACATCCCGCCGCCGCGTACATGGTCAAAGCCCATGCCATCCCCGATGAACAGGATCACCTCCGGTCGCGACATGGGAATGCCCGAATCGCCGGAATCTCCCGCTTCCCCGGTTTCCCCGGTTTCGCCCGAGTCCCCCGTTTCACCGGTTTCACCGCCACTGTCACCCGTTTCCGGGGAGGTGTCTCCGGGGTCGCTGGCCTGCGGCTGCGCCCCGGTGTCGTCGGCAGGGCAACCGACGAGGAGCAGGGCCATCCACGCGATCACAGGGAGGCGCGGACCCACAGCCACACGCTGTCGGTCGCATGGACGGGTCCGGGATCTTCCGGCACCGCCCACCCTTCGCTGCCATAGACCTCGACGGCGTCGAAGCCGGTGCCGTGGAGCAGCGCGACCAGCTCGGGAGGGGTGTAGGTGCGCAGGCTGGAGAGAGGGACCTCGAAGCGTTTCCCATCGCGGAACGCAATAAATCGTTCCTCCAACCTGCCTTCATCGGCGTCGAACCGACTGGTGCGTATCACATCCATCCCTTCCGCGAGTGCGCCGGGGGGGGAGTGCTGGCTGCGGCCGCGAGCCGCCCAATGATAGGGATTCGGCGCCTGGATCACCAGACAACCGCCAGGATCCAGGTGCTCTGCGATCGAGGCGAGCAGCTTCTGGTGTTCGCTGTCTTCCTCGAACAGGCCGAACGCTCCATCCAGGAGGAGCGCGGCATCGAACTGGCCGCAACTGGGCAGCCACCGCATGTCCCCCGGCATCCATGTCGGGCCCTTCGAAGAGGGATTTCGGGACTCCCACGTTTGCCGAGCCAAGCGCAGAATTCGCGGGGAGAGGTCGACCCCGGTGACCGCGTACCCACTCTCTGCCAACGCGATGGCGTGCCGACCGGTCCCACAGCCGACATCCAGGATCCTTTTGCCAGGGCCGAGCTCGGCAAGAACCTCTATAAAAGCCGCTTCTGCCACGGTACGATCATCGATCGACCCCAGAAGCGCGGGGTCGAGCGCAGCGAGCGCTTCGAAGCGAAGCGCCCACCAGGAGGGGGCCGCAGCAGAAGAGGAAGGCATGTGGACCGGCTAAGTACCACGCTCAGCGCCGTCGGCATCGACTTCGTGAAAAGGGGCCATCGCCTCTTCCAGCGTGCCCTCGCCTTCCGTCCACACGCCGTACTCGACCACCACGCGGGCACAAGGCCACGGAACGAGAAAGCGATCCCAGCTTCGAGCCCGCCATCCCGCCGCCACGACACGGCCGAAAACCACGGGCACATGCGCGGCCTTCGCGAGAGCCGCAGCTCCAGGGGCGACGCTTCCGGCGGGGCCGCGCGGCCCATCCACGGCCAAAACCGGGCATTTTCCCTCGCGTAGCGCAAGCAGGCTCTGCATGAGCGCCTCACGCCCCCCGCGAGACGTGGACCCGCGGAGCACCTCGTAACCAAGGTGCCCGAGCACGCGCGCCAGGAGGCCGCCATCGCGGGAAAGGCTGATCATCGCGACGAAGGGCCGCCCCCGGTGCAACGCGATCATCGGCAGCTGTTGCCCGTGCCAAAGTGCCACGACGCAAGGACCCTTTACCGGCCACTCCGGGCGTTGCACACGCCACGTTGCGGCGAGCAGACGCACGCCCACGCTGATCAACCAACCCACCATGAGGGCAACCTACCCCGACACGTTCGCTGCGGGTTAGCAGCCGCCATGCAACGCACGGTTCTGGCGGGGCTCTGCCTCGCGCTCGGCTGCTCCACGACGCACGGAATCCGCCCCATCGGCGCAGGAAACGTGGGGGTGGCACTTTCGCTCGGCGGACCGATCACCGAGGTGTTCGGTGCCCCCATCCCGATCCCGCTCACGACAGCGGGCGTGACCATCGGCGCCACCGCCACCACCGACATCCACGCCGCCTTCCACCCGACCGCGGCGCTGATGTTCGGCATCGGCGCGGGTGAAGTCGGCGCATCGCAACAACTTGTGGCACCCGAAAACGCCCGACCGCGCGTGATGGCCGACCTGACGATCATCGGCGCGGCCGGCGATCTCGACCCCGACCGCGCCCCGGAAGGAGGCTTCCGGGTGTTCGTTCAACCTACGCTTCTTGCGGGTTGGGACTACGGCAAGGGAGGCGAGCACACCGCCTACACGGGGGTCACCGGCTTCGTCGAACCCGGAGAAGAGTTCAGCGGAATCGCTGGGCTCATCCTCGGCAACCGCTTCGGTGTGGGGCGAAGTCACGTGGACCTCGAACTGAAGTGGCTCGACCCCTGGGAATCCGCCGTGCCCATCGTGCCCGTGTACTACTCGCCCGGCTCCCTCGGCGCCGTGGAATTCCAGGTTGCGTATGGATTCACCTTCGATGGAGGTGGCGAATGACGTTCATGCTGCTGCTGTCCGGCTGCTACCGGCTCGACGGATTCTTCTTCAACCCCGAGGTTGCCGACGCCTACTCACTGGGCGGCGACGTGATCCCCGCGGCGTGCCAGGAGCTGGTGGCCTTCGATGGCAAGGCCGGCACCCTGTACGGCGCCTGGGCTCACCAAGCGGCAGACGCCTCCGAATGCGAACCAGGGGAGGGCCGGGCGGATCGTGACGTCGTGGTGTACTTCCACGGGAACGGCTCGAACATCGATGGATATTGGGCCGACGTCGAGTTCTACTGGGAGAGCGGGTACGAGGTCTTCATCTTCGACTACCGCGGCTACGGGCGGTCTGCCGGCGAGCCCGACTTTGAGGGCGTCATCGAAGATGGCGCGGCGGCCGTGGCCCAGGTGATGGCCACCACCGACCGTTCCAGCGCGGAACTAGTGTTTATCGGGCTCTCGTTGGGCGGCTTCGTGTCGATCCACAACCTCAAAGAGACCCCTCCGCGCGTGCTCATCACCCAGGACATGTTCGCCAGCACACAGAAGATATTGGACGATGGCACCACCCTGGATCTGCCAAGCGGCTGGTTCTTCGAGAACAACTTCGACAACGTGGCCACTGTCGCCGCCATGCCGACCACCATCCCCTACCTGGTCAGTCACGGGGCCGAAGACACCTACATTCAGCCCGAACACGCCGACCTGGTTTTCGAGGCCGCAGCGGCAACAACCAAGCGGCTCCTGCTCAATCCCAATGCCGACCACGCCGAGACCCTCACCGAGAGCGCGGACAGCTTCCGCCAGGTGATGGAATGCTGGATCCGCCTGGATTGCTTGGAGGAATAATGGAGCTGGCACCGGGTGGCCGCCTGGGGTCGCGCCCCGCGGGTTTCGCCGTGCCGCCGGCCTTGGTGATTGTCACGTTGTCCGCAGAGAATACGGCATTGCTTCGTTGCGTCGCGCTGCGGAGCGGGACCCCGCTGCGGGATGTGGAGCGGGCAGCTACCCGTCCCGGCCGCTGGCTGTGGGCTGCCGTGTCCGCGCCCGACCGAGGTGCCCGCCTGCTTGCCCAGGCCGAACGAGCCGGGCTCAAGGCCGAGGTCGTAGGTACGGGGGCGCCCCTCCCCACGTTCCTTCCGGCGATGGTGGCGGGGGGGCTCGCACAACTGCCGATCTTCGTGCCAACCGAAATCCCGGCCTTGAACATCGCGGTGATCGCGGGTCTCGGCGTCACGGCCCTCTTCTCCCTGATTCGCCAGAGCCGACGCATCGGGCCGGCTCGAAGGGCGGCGAGCGCGATCGGCGCGTGGCAGGCCTGGTCCCGCACCGCACGAACGGAGGGACCCGAAACCGCGCTCCTGGAGTTGGAGAAGCGCATCGCGGCTTCACAGGACGCCAGCTCCATTCGCCTTGATTTGGCGGAAGCGGTGGACCGAGCGTGGGCACGGTTGTTCGCTGCCAATCCACGCGAGGCCGCCGAGATCGGCCGCGCGGCGAGCGCGGTGGATCTCGCCCTCGCCACCCCCGAGGGGCCCAATGCGCTTCCCTTGATCGTTCGGCTGCGCGGAGAGGCGGGCTGAGCGAAGAGACGGCGACAGCGGCGGGAGCTACCTGGAGCTTGCCGAGGTGGTCATGAGGCAGCGCGCCCACCCCGCGGGAAGAGTCAAGCTCCAGCGGGGGCGGTACACTCGGCGCCCTTTTCGGGCGCACACGCCTTGCGCCACCTCCCAGCCGGGGGGTAGCCTGGCCGGTCGTCCGTCCCTCGGTACGGGGCATGAATCCCCGCCACCGACTCCATCGTGGTCATCACCACGGTGCGCCTGTAGGAGAACCCGCATGTTGCCCCGCGCACTCAGCGACTTCATTCGCACGACCGGCCTGTCCGACGCGCAGGCCCGCGAGTTGGAGCGGCTTCTGTCGCACAGGTCGCCCGCCAGTAAGCTGCCGAGCTCCCCACTGGACGATGGATCTTTAGCGGTCGCCTCCAACCTCACGTTGCAGTTGGACAGCGACTACGAGGATGTGCCCACCGTCACCAGCGTCGCAGGGGTCGACCGCTATGAAGACCTCGGCCCCCTGGGCGAAGGCGCGATGGGCGAGGTGCGAAGGGTGCGGGACCGCGACCTGAACCGAACCATGGCGATGAAGGTGATCCGCGTTGACTTGATGCAACACCCGGCGGTGCTGGCCCGGTTCGTCGAGGAAGCGCAGTGCTCCGCCCAGCTCCAACACCCGGGCATCGTGCCGGTGCACGAACTAGGCCGCACCCCCGACGGGCGCGTGTACTTCACCATGCGCGAGGTGCGCGGGCGCACGCTGGGCGATGTGATCGCCGAGGTGCACACCGCGCCGGGTGACGCCTGGGGTGCCGGCCTGCGCCGGCTGGTCGAAGCCTTCCGCAAAGTCTGCGAAGCGGTTGGCTACGCGCACTCACGCGGCGTGGTGCATCGGGATCTAAAGCCTGCAAACGTGATGGTCGGCGAATTCGGCGAGGTGCTCGTCGTGGACTGGGGGCTCGCGAAGGTACAGGGAGCGCGGGACCGCGCGGCGGAGGCGGGCGACCTGAGCGTGATCGTGACCGATCGCGCGGCGCTCGGCGGCTTGGCGACGCGCATGGGCGCGGTGGCAGGAACCCCCGCCTATATGCCCCCGGAGCAGGCACGCGGCGAGATCGATCGCATCGACGCCCGCAGCGACGTCTATGCGCTGGGCGCGATGCTCTACGAGATCCTCGCCGGACGTCCGCCCTACGAGGGGCCGAGCGGCCAAGCGGTCGTGCGTAGGGTGCTGGACGGGCCTCCCGAACCGGTGGATCGCGCCGATACGCTCAACGATTTGCCGCCAGAGCTGGTGGCCGCGTGCTCCCGGGCGATGGCTCGCCAGCCTGAAGACCGCCATGGGGACGCCATCGCGCTTGCCACCGAGGTCACGTCATGGCTGGAAGGGTCGCGGCGGCGCGAGCAAGCCTTGGCGGTCGTGGCTCAAGCCGCAGCGCTGGGCCCTGAGGCGGTGGCGCTGCGTGAGCGCGCGGCTGGACTACGCGCCGACGCCGTGACCTTGCTGGCTTCGCTACAACCCTACGATCCCGAACAGAAAAAAGCTGAAGGGTGGGCCAAAGAAGACGAGGCCATTGCCTTGGAACACCAGGTCGAAGCCCTCGACCTCGAAGCCGGACAGCGGTTGATCGGAGCACTCCAAGTAGACCCGGCCACTCCCGAGGCCCACGCCGCGCTGGCAGGGCGCCATGCCCACGCACATCGCGAGGCCGAGGCGGCCCACGATGACCGCGCCGTGGCGCGAGAAGAAGCCCTGCTGCGAACACACGCAACCCACGCCCCTCCAGAAGCGGCGCAGCGCTGGGCCGCGTACCTCAAGGGCGACGGGGCGCTCACTCTGGTGACCGACCCACCAGGCGCCGACGTGATCCTGCACCGCTATGTGCTGAAAAACCGAAGGCTCATCGCCGTCTTCGAGCGTTCGCTGGGCGTCACTCCGCTGCGCGCGGTGCCGCTCGCGATGGGCAGCTACTTGTGCGTGCTCCGCCACCCCGACCGGCCGGAAGTACGCTACCCGGTGTCCATCGGCCGCGGCGAGCATTGGGACGGCGTCCCACCCGAAGCCCGAGACCCGCATCCCATCCACCTGCCTCCCGCGGGCGGGCTCGACGCCGACGACCACTATGTACCGCCCGGCTGGTTCTGGAGCGGTGGCGACGCTGAAGCAACCGACGGAACGCCGCGCCGGCGCCTGTGGGCTGCCGGCATGGTGATGAAGCGCTTTCCGCTCACCAACGGAGAGTACCTGGTGTTCCTCGATGATCTCGTGGCGCACGGCCGCGAGCAGGAGGCGCTGCGCTGGGCACCGCGTGAAAAGGGCGGCACGCTCGGTGAAGACGGCGCGTTGATCCTTGGCCGCGATGCTGCGGGCAAGTTCCAGCTCCGCGCCGACGCCGAAGGAGACGTCTGGGAGGACCGAAACCCAGTCACGATGGTGCACCTGGGGTGTGCTGTCGCCTACGGCCGCTGGGCGGCCGAGCGCACCGGGCGTCCCTGGCGGCTGCCGGGCGAACTGGAGTGGGAAAAGGCGGCACGCGGCGTGGATGGCCGCTATTTCCCCTGGGGCGACGTACTCGATCCGTCTTGGTGCTGCATGCGCGACAGCCACATCGAGCGGCCAGCGTGGGTGGCAGTCGAGCGGTTCCCGGTGGATGAGAGCGTCTACGGCGTGCGCGGTCTCGGCGGCAACGCCGAAGACTGGTGCGCCGAACTTTACCGAAGAGAGGGCCCCGAGTCACCCGGCGACATCGTGGTCGCCCCAGCGATCCTCGGCGACCTCGACCTCTCGCCCGCGGCGCGGCGCGGGAGGCGCGGCGGCATCTGGTCCGGCAACGCGAGGTCAGCGCGCTGCTGCAACCGCAACGGCACCGAACCCTCGGCGCGCAACGCTAACCTAGGCATCCGTTTGGTTCGGTCGTATGTGGAGGAGGAAGGGCCGAAGGGGCAAGGCTAAGTAAAACCCGGGATGCACAACCCGTGCGTCTTGGTGATGCTGTTGCGGCAGTCAGGAGCCGCGAAGCGCCGAAAGGACCGCATCCCGGGCGGCGATAGCACCGGCCTCGTTTCGTGCACGCCCAACCACCTGCCGCGCTCCGCTGCCCGTGAGCACCTCTACTTTCCAGCTTATCCTTGGATAGACACGCACCTCGCTGCACTCAAAGCGCATGTCGGCGCCGCTCCAAAGGCGCACCGACGTCAGCCCTCGGCCGGAAAAGACAGCGATCTGGCCAGGTAGAACCCGCACTTCTTCGCCGGTCCACGCCAGTAGGCCCCCGACCACGCCCAGCGCTACCGCCAACCCCGCGCACACCACCGCCCACACCACGCCCCGCAAGCCGTAGCGCCCGATCTGGTCGGCGGCTCCTGCCAGTGACATGGTGGAGCCCGCCAGGGGCAGCACCGCCAGCAGCAACATCGGCAGGCCTCCATCGCTCTCGAACACCAGTACGCCCGCGGGCAGCGGCCGTGAAAGGCTCCCGATCAAGCTGACCATCGCTGTCCCAAACAGCCCGAGCATCCCCAAGACCACCAAAGAAGCAGGCGCCCAAGCCGTGATCGCAGGGTACAGACCCGCGGCGTGGCCGGGAGGGAAAATCGCCAGACCCAGCGCGGTGGTCCCCGCCGCGAGCGAGAGCACCACCACGAATCCGATATCAGCGCTGCGCATCGCCGGAGGACCTCACGGGGATGAGACAGTACAAGGTGGCAGGGCGGTAGCACAAGACGTGTGCACACGAAAGGTGCGTGGTGCGGAGTGGCCAATGGCCGTGAATGGGGCCGACTGCCGTGCTCCGCTCTGCGGCTGGGCGGAATGGGAAGAGAAGCACCCCGCAGGCCGGAAAGCGAAGCTTGGAGGCCGGAGGCTAGGGTGCGGTAGGGGAAGGGGCCGCAAGCCCCTTCCCCCTCCACATGATAGCCGCCGCTTTCATGACTCGTTTTCACTCCGGACCCCTCAAAAAAGCGCTCATCGTCGAGTCCCCCGACCTTGCGCTCGACCCCCTCCTTGTCGCCCAGGGCATCGAAGTCGACCGTAGGCAGGAGGTTCCCGATGAGGCCACCCTGGCGCGCTGGCTGCAGGAAGGCGGGCATGACATCGTGTTCAAACGCAGCCGCGTCCCGATCACGCGCGCGGTCATCGAGGCCGCACCCGCGCTGATGGTCGTGCAGCTTTGCTGCATCGGGGATGACAGCGTGGACAAGCGCGCCTGCGCCGACCACGGCGTTTTGGTGTTCAACGACCCGGTGAGCAACGGCCGAAGCGTCGTAGAGCTCGCCATCGCCCACCTCATCGCTCTTTCGCGAAGGCTCTACGAGACCTACGACCACACGCGCGCAGGCGGATTCGACAAGTCGCAGGAAGAACGTTTTGAGATCCAGGGCCGGGTCTTAGGCGTGCTCGGTTTGGGCAACATCGGTCGGGCCACAGCCAGGGCGGCAGAGTCCCTGGGTATGCATGTGGTGTTCCACGACACGCGGGAAGTGGCGCGGGAAGTGGGCATCGAGATGGGGTGGGAATCGGCGCCCTCGATCGAAGCGCTCTTTCGCAAAAGCGACTGTGTAACGGTCCATGTGAGCGCCGAAGATGCCCGTGGGCAGTCCAATCGCGCCCTGTTGAACCGCGAGACCTTCGCCCTGCTCGCCGCCGACCGACCCGGGGAATCCCCGAGGCTGTTCCTCAATCTTGCCCGCGGCTTCCTGTTCGATCCGGCCGACCTGCTCGCGGCGGTCGCCTCCGGGGCCGTGCGGCGTGCGGCGGTCGATGTCTACCCGGAAGAACCCCGCGGCTCCGCGCGATGGTCGAACCCCTACGCCGCCGAGCCACGGGTCGCGACCACCCCTCACTTGGGCGCGGCCACCGTGGATGCACAACCCCGCATCGCTCGGCGCGTGGCGCAAACGGTGCGAGCGTTCAGCCGCACAGGCGCGATTCGCGACTGCGTGTGGCGTCCGCGGCTTACCCTGGGATTGTCGGATCTTGCGCCTGGAAACGCGCTCCTGGCGGTGACGCACAGCACCGTTCGCGGGTCACGCAAGGCGATCCAGGACGCGATCTTCGAAGCGGGCGCCAGCAACCTCTCGACCGTCCATCAGGACTTCGAAGAGCTCGGGGTCGGCTACGACCTGCTCGCGCTCGACAAGCCGCTTACCGACGCCCAGATCCGCTACTTCGCCGCGCAGGCCGCTGAGCTGACCGGCGATACCCGCACGATTCGCGCCCTGCGGCAGATGATCGTAGCGTAGCATTGTCCGCAACCAACTGGCCCTTTCACCTGGAGGCACGCTACCTGCGCGCCATCGCCGGGGAATGGCGCCGGGTCAATCGTGACCACCTGAAGGATGCGCTGCGCCCGCCGACCTTCGAGCTTGTCGACAGCGTGGAACACCTCGGGCGCTGGACGCTTTCCACCCGCACCATCGCCCTGTCGCGCGCGCTCGTCCACAAGCAGCCCTGGGGCGTGGTCGTGGAGGTACTTCGCCACGAAGTGGCACACCAGTTCGCCCATGAGGTGCTCGGCGCGATCGACGAAGCCGCGCACGGCCCGGCGTTTAGGTCGGTGTGCGCCCGCTTCGGCATCGATGCGTCGGCGGCCGGCCTGCCCGCGCCTTCCGATGGCGACCTGCGCATTCATCGCCGGGTGGAAAGGCTCCTTGCCCTTGCCGGAAGCGATAATCGGCATGAGGCCGCTGCCGCGATGGCCGAGGCGCGCCGCCTTCTCCTGGTCCACAACCTGGACCTGCAGCCGAGCGCGTACACCTGGCGGCACCTGGGCAAGCCCACCAAGCGAGTGGCCCCGTGGTGGAGGCAGCTGGCCAGCCTGCTCGGCGAACATTTCTTCGTCGAAACGCTCTGGGTACAGGTGTACGACGTCGCGAGCGATGGGTGGAAGACCCAACTTGAGATCTTGGGGACAGCCGGCAACGTGGACATGGCCGCGTGGGTACACGACTGGCTGGTCGAAACGAGCGAGCGGCTGTACCGAAAGGAACGGGTCACCCTCGGCCTCTCGGGTGCCGGCGACCATGCGCGGTATGTAAGCGGGGTCGTTCGCGGCTTTACGGAGCGCCTAGCGGCCGGTGCAGCCAAGAGTCGCGAGGAGGGACTGGTGTGGGTGGGCGATCCTGGCGTGAAGCGCTTTCTTGGGGAACGGCACGGCCGGCTACGCACGATCAAATACACCATCCGTAGCGGAGATTCTGCCTTTTCGGCAGGTGTCGCGCAAGGGAGGGACCTGGTGCTGCACCGCCCGGTGGCGGCAACGACTGGGGGCAGCGGCAAGCGCATCGGCATGAGCGAGCCCGCGTGAGCACGATCCGGCTGAGTGCAGTCCCCGGGCGGGTGTGCCTGATCGGGGAGCACAACGACTGGGCGGGAGGATCCGCCATCGTGGTGCCCATCGATCGGTATGTACGGGTGCAAATCGCCCAAGCCACCACCCTGTCGGCGACCGCGGTGCTGGAGGGGAAGGTGCTCTCGTGGCAGGATGGAGAGGACGCCGGAGCCCTGCGGCTGGTGCCGGCGGTGGCCCAGGTGTTGTCCGCCGAGTGGGGACGGCCGGTTTGCGGGACCCTCCACGTCGAGGGCGACCTTCCCGCGGGGCGCGGATTTTCATCATCCGCAGCGGTCTGTGTCGCCTTGGTCCGTGTGTTCGCCACCCACTATGGCGAAACGCTCACGACGGCCGAGGTGGCGGAGCTCGCCTACCGCGCCGAGCACGACGTGTGCGGCATCGGGTGTGGCCGCCTGGACCCTTTGGCCTGCGCATGGGGCATCCCGTTGTACCTGACGTTTACCGGGGATGATGTGGCGGCGGAGCCCCTCCCCGCCCACCTGGCCCTCGCGATCGGCAGCTTTCGTGCGCCACGGGACACCGCACAAATCCTCGCGACGCTTGGCCGCCACCACCGGGGCGAGGTCGCGGTGCGCGATTGGGAGGGCGTGGTGCGGGTGGGCGCCGTTCGGGGGGCACTCTCGGCCTTCGACGAGCAGGCGCGGGCTGCGCGGCAGGCACTCTATACGGGGGACCTGGTTTCGCTGGGCGCGTCCATGAACGTGTGCCAGGAGGTCTACGAGGAAGAGTTGATGCCCGCATTTCCTGAGCTTCGTGCTCCGGGACTCGTGAAGGCCGTGCGCGCCCTGCGGCAGGCAGGTGCGCTTGGCGCGAAGTTCTCCGGCGCTGGCGGCGATGGTTCGGTCATCGGGCTGTACGCGGCGGAAGACCCGCGCATCCGAGAGGGCGTCGCGGCGCTCGACCAGCTGGGAATCGACGCATTCGCGATGGAAGTCTGGTGCAGCGTTTAGGCGGGACCTATTCGGTCACGCACACATTTCCGGCACAGCTGAACGACCAGTCCTCCGAGCCGGTCAGCGATACCCCCCCGGCTTCGCTGTAGTCGGCCACGAACACATCCTCGGCGATGTTCCCGGCAAACGAACAACTGTCGCACGCGACCACCGACTCGTAGTACACGAACAGACCGCCCCCCCGCGGCGATTCGTTGACCACGAACGAAACACGGGTCAGGCTCCCTTCGCCCGCCACGGTCATGCCCCCCCCGTCGTTCACGGGGTTGTGATTGCCTTCAATCAGCGTATCGGACATCACGATGGTGCTCTCATAGACCCAAACGCCCGCGGCAAAATGCTCCGATTCATTTCCCACGATGGTGCTGTTGGTCACCGTGGCCGCGCTGTAGAACACGCACAACGCACCCCCGTCCAGGGCGCTGTTCCCCGAAAAGTTAACTTCGTCGAAGCTTGCATTCGAATACCATATGGTCGCGGCACCGCCATCATCTTCCGCCACATTGCCCACAAACTCGGACCGCAGCACGGTCGTTTCACATTGCCTCACATAGAGGCCGGGACCATCATTGGCAATGTTGTTGGAAAACACCACATCTTCAACCCGCACGGTCCCCTCCCCCTCGCAATAAATCCCGCCACCGCCAGAGTTGTGGTCCACGTCCAGACCCGCACCCCGATCAAGCGTCACGTTCGAGACCTCCAGCGTTCCGGCGGGACCCAGCACATCGAGGATGGTCCCGCTCTCGCCGCCAGATAAAATAGTATCACCCGGCACAATCCCGTGGCCCTCCACGACAACCGCCGCCCGGATCAGAACGCGAGCATACCAGGTTCCCTGGCAAACATGCAGCGTTCCCGGCGCGTCGAGGGTGAGGTAGGTGCCGGTGAGGAAGGACTCGGTCACATCCAGGATCGCCCCATCCAACCCATGAAAGGTAACCTCGGCGCGTTCGCACCATTCCGGCCCCGCGGTGTCCTGGCCGGTCTCGAGCGCGGTGTCGGCGGTGTCTCCGGTGTCGGCAGCGGAGTCCGCATCGCCGCCGCTGTCTTGAGCGGAGTCCGGCGCCGCGCTGCACGAGATCAGCCCCAAAAGCATCACAGAACTCATCGTAGTCACTCAGGACACTCCACATATTCGTTGTATTGCACGCTCAATTGGTCGCCCTCGCTAGGGTAGGCCGACTCGTCGAAGCTGATGCGGTTGGAAGCCGCGTTGTAGGTCCAACCTGACGTTTGCGGAGCACCATCCACCAACACCGCGACGCTCCATTCGGCCGGGAGAGTCGAGAGCGCAAACGAAACCTGCCCCTCCCCCAGGAAGGCCAACGCGAGAGCCTCCATGTGAGGCACCCAGTCCGCTTCGCAAATGCTGAGGAAGATTCCACCTGTGGCCGCGGCGGCATCCGAAAAGGGCGTGAAGGCCTCGGCACCGCTACAGCCCATCGGCGAATCGCCCCCGATGGCGTGTACGGCAATATCTGCCGGGTCGGACTTATGGGTCACATAACGGGCGATGTAGTAGGCATAATTTCCAGAGCTCTGCTCCTGATCGCTGTTGATACCGACCAGGTTCAGCTTCGCGGTTGCCCAATTCTCGTCGTCGTCCATCAGCCAGGCCCGGTTGGCGGTGATGCTGAGCTCGAGCGTGCTCAGGAGGTAGTCGTTGTCTCCGGAAGCGGCCGACACCATGGCGAGCGCAACTTCGGCAGCGTCGTCCGCGCTGAAGGATTCGTCGATGTACTTCTCGCTTCCATAGATCTCGCCCCCAACGGAATGCGTGAACGCGACACGGAAGGGCACCTTGAAATCGAGGAGCGTAGCGAAGAACGTGGGCAAGGCTTCCTGAAAACGGTCGCGAAACTGGGTGTTCACCACCTCGTTCACGGCGAAGATGCCCGTGACGTTTTCGCCGGCAGGCACCTCCCAAGTGTCCTCGATTTGGGTTCCAGGGCTTCCGGTTGCGCTGATCTGCGCGGAGAGGTCGGGTTGCAGCGGGTCGTCGGAGACCACGGACAGCGAAGCGAGGATCTCGCCGGGCTCGTAGGGGGTGAAGCTCACAGTAGCAGGCTTGGATTCGCCCGCAGCGAGGGTCCAGGGCAGCGGCCAACGGCCGATGTCCAGTGCAAACCCAACGGAACCATCCAACGCTATGGAGCTCACGACGAGCGGAGTATTCCCGGCGTTGGACACCAGGAGGCCGGTGGTCAGCGTACAGCCCAGCGCGGTGCTCCCGAGCTCCTCGCTGTCCACCACCAACCTGGCAGAAGGCCCAAAGGCGGTGCCGACGACAGGGATGGGAATCTGAACGAGCCCTTCTGTTCCCGAGAGCAAAAGTTCGATGGAGGCCCTGAGGTCGCTGTCGCCGGTCGGAGTCCACGTCGCCGTGATCGGCGCTGTGGCCCCGGGCGGCAGCATAGTACCGGGCGCCGCCGCGACAGTGACCCGTTCGGAGTCGGATTGAAACCCGAAGACCATGAAATCGGAGTCGCCGCTGTTTCGAAGCAGGATCGAGGCCGATGTTTCCACGCCGATGGCGACTTCCCCGAACTCGAACTCGGGGGGCTCAAGGGTCCAGTCCATGTCGAGCACGCCTTCCTCGACAGGAGGGGGGCCACTGTCCAGGGCCTCTTCCGAGCACCCCAGGATCACAAACACGCCTCCGAATCGCATCATTCGCATGTCTGAAGCTCTTCGTTGCATTCCTCGGTGCCCGGGCAATCCGCGGTCGACACACAAGGCGTATGGCCAGAGACCGACACTTCCACGCTGCGCGGCGAGCGGATCGCGAAGTCGAAGCACCCCTCTTCCGCCTCAACCTTGTCCACCGTGCGCCGCTCCAGGCTGCCGTTCGGGAAGCCCGTCACCCCCGCCCCGACCAGCACCGCGATCACCGCGCTGGGCACAGCCGCCGTGCCCGTATCCGCGAAGGCACAACGAAGAATACTGGGCGAAACACCATGTTGGTCGATGCTGATGGTGAGCACAACCTCCGACCGAGGAGCCTCGATTTCGGGGGCCGACCAGCTCACGGCGAGGTCCTTCCCATCCACCACCGCCCATTCGCTATCCACCACCTGCATGGATTCCACCCACACGCCGTGTAGATCCGCGGGGCCGAACGCACCACCCGGCACGGAGAGGTGAACCACTTCGGTGCTGGTCATCGCCGGGTGCGTAAGCGAGGTGTCGTAGTAGGTGTTCCCTGGGAAGACGGGTTCCATGCTGACGGGTTCGCGGAGCCCGAGGATTTGGACCACACCTACGTCCTGATTCGTGGGGTACGGCAGGCAGGACCCATCGAAATCGCAGACCTCGCCGGGCGCGCAGGTCGGGTCGCAGAAGGGGTTGTTGCGACGAAGCACCTCGCAGCCGCCTTCGGCCACGAGAGACTCCAAAACCGACAGCGGCACCACCCCATCGGCCACCTTGCCATCCACGTTGGTGGCCGAGCCATCGTCGGTGAGGGTGAAGCCGCCAAAGTCGACAGGCATGGGACATTCGCCCGCCAGAGGGACCGTGGCAGGGTCAACAAAAGCGTCGACCTCCAATGGAGCGCTTTCGTTTAGCGACGGAGGAGAGGGACAGGCGAGGAGCAGCGCAAGCACGGCGGAAGTGTATGCCCGAGGCCTACCAACCGCAACAGCTATCGTGGTACCGACTCGCCAAATACACGACGATATACCTCTCGATACGTCTCGGTCAAATCGCCAAGATCGCGACGGAAAACATCCTTGTCGAGCTTGCGGCCGGTGCCGCGCTCCCAGAGCCGACTGCCGTCGGGCGTGATCTCGTCGGCCAGCACCACCTGGCCCTGGTAGCGGCCGAACTCCAGCTTGAAATCGACGAGATCGATGCCGAGCCCGCCCCAGAACGCAGAAAGATCCTGGTTGATGATGAGCGAGTACTCGCGCATCGCAGCGAGCTCCCACCCCTTGGCATAGCCCATCAGGATCGCACCATCTTCGTTGATCTGCGGGTCGTTCAGTTCGTCGGACTTGTAGAAGTGCTCGACCAACGGCCGCTGCAGCTTGGCACCCTCCGCTTGGCCGAGGCGCTTGGCGAGCGAGCCCGCCACCACATTGCGAACCACGAGCTCCACAGGGATGATCTCGACCCGATGGCAGAGCTGATCCCGTGGTCCAAGCTGGCGAAGGAAGGCGGAGGGGATGCCAATCGCGGCCATCCGTTCCATGAAGAACGCGCTGAGCTTGCAGTTGATCACGCCCTTGTCGGCGATCTGCGCCTTTTTCACCCCGTTGAACGCGGTGGCATCATCCTTGTAGTGGATGATCACCTGGTCCGGCACATCGGTGCCATACACCTGCTTAGCTTTGCCTTCGTAGAGCAGTCGGTCGGGGGTGAGGTCGCGCATTCGGGCGGGTATCTCCGGGGCCTGCACCGGGCTACGCTCCCCGCCCATGTTCGTCCTCCTTGCCGCTTGCGTCGAACCGGTGCTGCCCACCGGCGGCGCCGAACCGATCCTGACCGGCGATGGATTCTGGGACAGCCCGTTCCCGGCAGACGCTCGACTTGTAGGCGGACATCCCGACCTTACCGGCTTCCCCGGCGCCGGAGGAGTGCCGATCTTCGAGGCCTACATCGCGCTGGGCGCCACGCTGGATGGGTGGGGCACCAACAGCCCGATCTACGTCCGTTTCGCCGCCCCGCCCGACATGGGCGCCTTCCCCGATCCCGCGGGCAGCCTCGCCGACGATTCCCCCGTGCTGCTCCTCGACATCGATCCCGGCAGCCCCCAGCGCGGGCAGGCGATCCCCGTCGTGAGCGAACTGAGAGAAACGGGGGATCAATACGGGGCAACCAACTTGCTCGCGGTTGCCCCGCTGCCGGGCTTCCCCCTGCGCGCAGCTACCAAGTACGCTTTGGTGCTCACGCCTCCCTTCGCCGCCACCGGCCAGATGCCGACCGGCTGGGAAGATGACCCCTACTGGCTGGAGCTGGTGCAGGTCCTCGGCGCTCGCGGGCTGCCTTCGACCCAGGTCGCCGTTGCCACCGTTTTCACCACGCAGGACCCGGTCGCCGAGCTCGCCAAAGTCGCGTGGCAGATTCAATCGGGGCGGCTCGGGCGGCCCGTTTGGGAACCGGAGCTGACGCTTCGTGAAGAAGCACGCTCGTACCTGCTCTACGAAGGGCATGTCACCCTGCCGATCTGGCAGGAAGGGGAACGACCCTATCGGCAAACCGGGGGGGGGTTTGTGTTCGATGCCTTCGGCCGGCCGCTGGTTCAAGGTTGGGAACGCGTGGTGTTTGCCCTCACAGTCCCAACCGATCCGATGCCCGAGGCCGGCTGGCCGCTCGTGCTCTACAGCCACGGCACCGGGGGGGACCACCTCACGTTCGCATCCGGCTCCGATGCGGAAGGCCCCGCGATCGCCAACCGGGGCGTCGCCATGTTTGGAGTCGCTCAGCCGCTTCATGGCGACCGCGCCACGCCCGACACCCTTCCCGACCTCGACACCTTCAACTACGCCAACCCTGCGGCGGGCCGTACCACCTTCCGGCAAGGTGCTGCCGATCAGATCTGGCTCGCCGAACGATTGGCGGAAACGACGTCGGACTTCGTTTACGATGGCAAGGCGATTCGCCTGAACCATGACCGACTGAGCTTTTTCGGTCACAGTCAGGGGGCGATGGTCGGGGCGTTGGGGGCCTCGTGGCTGTCGTTGCGGTGCAACGCCGTGGGGCTGTCGGAGGCGGGGGGGGGAACCGCAGCGTCGGCCCTGCTCAAGGTCGATCCGTTCCCCATCGAGCCGATCCTCGCGGGGTTCGTGGGCGTAGAGGCGGGCACGCTCACTACAATGCATCCGGTGCTCGCGCTGGTCCAGATGTTGAGCGAACCCACCGACCCCTTGAACTACGCCAGCGCCTGGTTCGCAGAGGCACCCTCATGGCCTGGAACGCGCCCCGTGGCGGTCCTGCTCACCGAGGGGCTCGAAGACACTTACACGCCCCCCCTGACCATCGAATCGCTGGCGACTGCCGCCCACCTCCCGGTCGTCGGCAGGATGTACGCTGAACCCGAAGGCTTCGACCTACGCGGCCTCGGCGCGGACTCCCGCCCCGCCAAAGGCAACGTGCGCGGCTGGGACGACAGCCGGGTCACCGCCGGCTTGGCCCAGTTCCCCGGTCAGGGCCACTTCGCCATCTACGACGACCGCGATGCAAAGGGGCTCTACAAGGATTTCTTGGAGTCGGCCGCGGCCGGCGACCCGGAGCTGCCAGAATGAACCTGCTCCTCGGCATCAGCGGCGGAATCGCGGCCTATCGCGCGGCAGAGCTCATCTCTCTTGCCGTCAAGCGCGGGCACTCGGTGCGGGTTGTGATGTCCCCAAACGCCGGGCGCTTCGTGGGCGCGGTCACCTTCGAAGCCCTCTCCGGCCATCCCGTGCTCACCGACACCTTCGCCGACCCCCTCGCGCACATCGAGTGGGCGAAGTGGGCCACCGTTGCGGCCGTGGCACCGGCAAGCGCCAACGTGCTGGGCAAGCTTGCGTGCGGCCTGGCCGATGACGCGCTCTCCACCGTGCTGATGGCACTGCCGCGAGGTCGCAAGGTCGTCCTCGCGCCGGCGATGAACACCGAGATGTGGCTCAATCCCGTGGTCGTTCGCAACCTGCGCTGGCTCGACGATCTCGGCCGGTTCGTGATCGTGCCTCCTAGCGAAAAGAGGCTTGCCTGTGGCGATATCGGCCCCGGCGGCCTGGCCGAGCCTACGGAGATCCTGGCCGCCATCGAGGCCGTCGAGGCGTGATGGAGGCCTGGGTGTACGCGCACCCCGCGCTGGGCGTCCTGGCCTGCCTGAGCCTGGTGTGGATCGGTTTTACCGGTCTTCGAAGCCGCCAGAAGCGGGACGATGCCGCGGCCAGCCGACTCCGCCACCGGGCGTGGGCACCCCGGGTCTATGCTCTGGTCGCCGTCGTGGCCGTGGGCGGTCCGGCCTCCGTCGCCCTGCTGAGAGACGACCGAACCGTGATGGACAGCGCGCATTTTTGGGTGGGCATCGGGATTTTCGGGCTGCTGACCGCGAGCTGGGCCACGTCAAGATTCGGGCAAGGACGGCCGGCGGCGTGGGCGGCACACGCATGGATCGGAATGGCGGCGATGTTGGGGGCCATCTGGGCGTTCATGCTGGGTTTGGAGCTTCTGCCCTAAGCTACTTCCACTTCAGTAGCTTCAACTCCTCCCACAAGCTCGTCTCCTGCTCATCCGCCTCCGCAAGGAACGTGACCTTCACATAGTCGCGTTGGTCCATCATTGTCGGCCGCCCCTCGGGGATGTCGAGCGCGGCGAGCGCATCGCGGAAGGAAGGGTCGTCGGGGGCGCAGTGCAAGAGCCCCATTTCGTCCACGATGACGGTCTCACCCATCGCCCCGCGCAGCCAGATCTGGTGGCGCCCATCCCCCCATATCAGCTCGGGTCGGGCCTCCAACGCCGCCACGACCCGGGCCGAATCGAGCTCCATGGCGACCCGGCCCACCGGGGCGGGAAGCTGGCCAAGCGCGCGGTCCGTGAGCTGCACATACCGGATGCCAAGCCGCCCTGAGAGCGCCCGAACCAGCGCCAGGTGCGTTTCACGAAGCTCAGCCTGGGGGACGCTGACAACAAGCCTTGTGTGTCCGTCCGGAAACACGTCCGCCCGCCACGCCCGCGGGGCAGAAAAAGCGTCAAGATCTCCGGCCGCGGTCACCGATTGAGCTTTGGGCGTCATGCTGGCGCCGCTATCACCTTGACGAAGGTGCCACGAGCGGGCACGTTCGGCGGCCGTGCTACCGACCCACTACATGATCCGCCACCTTCGGATCGAGCCCAACCTGGTGCTCGCCCCGATGGAAGGCGTCACCGACCTCACGTTTCGTAGACTGGTGCGCAGCGTCGGGTCCGTAGGGCTCACCGTCACCGAGTTCATTGCTGGCGAGGCCCTGCGGCGCGGCGTCGCGAAGGCCGAGATGATGGCCCGCTTCGATCCCGACGAACATCCGGTCGCCATCCAGATCTACGGTCGCAACCCCGAGGCCATGGCCGATGCCGCACGCGCCATCGAGGATGCGGGGGCCGACATCGTGGATCTGAACTTCGGGTGCCCCAGCAAAAAGGTCTGTGCCCACAGCGGCGGCAGCTCGCTCCTCCGTGAACCCGAGCTGGCCCGCGCCATCATCAAGGCGGTGCGCGTCGCGATCAAGATTCCGCTCACCGTCAAAATGCGTAGCGGTTACGATGGTAGCCTGCGAAATGCCCCCATCATCTCTCGCATGTGCGAGGAAGAAGGCGTCGAGGCGTTGGCGATTCACTGGCGCACCCGCACCGACCAGTATGGTGGCGTACGGGCCGTGGACAAGATCGCGGAGACCAAGTCTCGCGTCAAGATCCCCGTCGTCGGCAATGGCGACATCGTGGACTATGAATCGGCGCTCGCCATGTACCGGGACACCCGGGTCGATGGGCTGATGATCGGTCGCGGTGCCATCAAGAACCCCTGGATCTTCAAGCAGCTATTCGCCAAGCTGAACGGCCTGCCCGACGTGGTGGTGGATGCCCAGGAGAAGCGCAGGGTGCTGCTCCGCTATTTCGAGGGTATCCGCGGCGAGTTCAAGAGCGACCGGGGTGTACTCGGGCGCATGAAGAAGATTGCGAACTACTTCACGCACGGGCTCCCCCACGGCAGCGAGCTGCGGGTGGCGTTCCTGCACGCGATGACCATCGACGATGCGATCGGCCACACGAACCGATACTTCGATTGGTTGGCCGAGGAAGAACTGAAGCGAGGCCGCCCCTTCGCCATCGCTTCCGGACCGGGTCTCGACATTCCGGCCGGCGCGGACCAGACCGCAGCGTGGTCCGCAGAGCGTTCTCGAGCCAGGGCGTAGCGCGAAGGCGCTTACTCGACTGTCACCGACTTCGCTAGGTTCCGCGGCCGGTCGATGTCACGACCCAGCGCAAGTCCAGCCCGGTACGCCAAGAGTTGAAGCGGCAGCACGGAGAGCAGCGGTGAAATGAGTGTGCTAGCGCGGGGCACCGGGATGGAGATGTCTGCGACCTTGGCGGCGTGGCCATCCCCGGCGGTGTGGATCACGATGACTCGGGCTCCACGGGCGCGAACTTCCTGAATCGTGGAGAGCGTCTTATCTCGCATCACGTCGTCCGGCACGATGACCACCACAGGCGTGTTCTTGTCGATGAGCGCGATCGGGCCGTGTTTCATCTCCGCTGCCGGGTAGGCCATGCAAGGAACGTACGCCACTTCCTTCAGCTTCAACGCGCCTTCCAACGCAACCGCATGGGACACGCCCCTGCCGAGGAAGAATACGAAGCGACCTGTGGCGCACAGCTCCACGGCATCCATGAGGGAGCTGGGCTCGGCCGCCAACCACTCCCCGACGCGCTGCGGGATCGCCAGCAGCTCCTCCCCGAAGGCCTTGCCCTCGTGCGGCCCCAACGCTCGCGTGCGGGCGAACGAGAGAGAAGCCACGAGCAGAGCAGCGACCTGGCTTGTGAATGCCTTCGTGCTTGCGACGGCGATCTCGGGTCCGGAGTGCACATACACGCCATGACCGCAGGTGCGTGCGATGGTGCTGCCCACGACGTTGACCACGCCGAGCACACGCCCCCCCTTGACCTGCACCTCTTTCACGGCCCCGAGGGTGTCTGCGGTCTCTCCCGACTGGGAAACGGCGAAGAAGAGGTCGTCCGGGCCGATCACCGGGTTGCGGTAGCGAAACTCCGAGGCAATCTCGGCGCTAGCAGGAATGCGTGCCAGACCTTCCATCGCCGCGGCGCCCACGAGTCCCGCATGGAAGCTCGTACCGCAGCCCAGCACCGTAATATGGCGGATCGCGGCCACCTGTCGGGGGGAAAGGTCGAGTCCACCCAGCCTCGCCTCTCCTTGCTCCGGCACCACGCGGCCGCGAAGGCAGCGGGCCAGGGACTCCGGCTGCTCGTGGATCTCCTTCAGCATGTGATGGCTGAAGTCCCCACGCCCCTCGTCTTCCCAATCTTCGCCCAGCACTTCGACCGCACGCGACACGCCGCCGCCATCCATGCGGGAGATGGTCCAACCCGCCGCGGTGATGCGCACGATATCGCGATCCTCCAGGTACACGACTTCGCGAGTGTGGGCCGAGAGCGCGTGGGGGTCCGAGGCCAAAAACGTTTCCCCCGAGCCCTTTCCGACCACAAGCGGC
>CAMBIK010000005.1 GCA_945867435.1 Klebsiella pneumoniae | reverse complement strand
CCGCCAGCCGAAGTCCGCGCAACTGCGCATCGGCCAGCAAATGACGGACCATGGTGGTTTTTCCGCTTCCCAGGAATCCACCGACTACCAGGACGGGTACGCGAGCGGGCATCCGGGCGATATAACGGTGTCCGTCGAGGTGCGGATGGCGCTGTTTCGGGGCCTGTTGAAGGAGGTGCGAGCCCGCTTGGCCGGTGGTCCCCCCCCCGCGCGTGGCCAGGTCGGTCAGGCATGGTCGAACGCCGTCGCCGACGCCTGGCCCGAGCTGGCTGACCAGATCGATGGCCATCTCAAGCGCCCCGGCACGGCCGCGGTGTCCACCTGGGAAGTGTGCGCGGCCGAACTGGCCCGGCGCTTGATTGGGGAGGAGGGCGAGGCCGACCTGCTGACTCGGTTCAGCGACGCGCTCGTCCCTACGCTTGACGCGCTCTCCACCCTCCACAAGGCCCTTCCTGGCGCGCTTGCCGAGGGTCGGGCTGCGGGGGAACGGCAAGGCACACTGGTCGCCGCGACCCGCCCGCTTGTGCTCCTTCCCCACGGGTTGGACAGCGAACTTGAGGTGGCGTGGAAAAAGACAGTGACTTGGCTCGATCCCCTGCTGGCGACTGCGCCGGTTCCCGGGGTCGGCCTGGCGTTGATCCTCGCGGTGGGGCCGCGCCTCGCGGAAGGCGCCCGTGAAGCAGAAGCGGCGTTGCGAGAGGATTTGTCGCGCTTGCCGATGGCGGAATCGGCGGAGGAAGGCCTGATCGATCCCTTCGAGCGCTGGGCAGATGTGCTGAGCCGCGCCATTGAGGTGGAGATCTATTCGGCGGTGAAGGCGATGATCGCGACTCTGCGGATCGACTGAACCGCTACGCCAAGTGCAGGGTGACTGGCGCGTGGTCGCTCGCTTGGGGGCGCGCCCGCTCGTCCATGTCCACGGTCACGTCGAGGACGCGGGGCAGCAGCACGTCGCTGACCAGATGGTGGTCGATGCGCACGCCCTTGTTCTGGTCGAAGCCGTTCGCCCGGTAGTCCCACCAGGTGAACTGTCGGCGTTCGGGATTCATCTTTCGATAGGCATCGGTCAGGCCCAGCGCGCAGATGCCGGCGAAGGCTTCGCGTTCCGCTTGCGTACACAGAACCTGCCCTTTCCAGGCCGCGGGGTCGTAAACGTCGGCGTCTGTGGGGGCGATGTTGAAGTCTCCGCATACGAGGAGGGGACCGCCGGTCGTTCCTTCGAGGAATTCACGGAGCTTGCGAAGCCACTCGAGCTTGTAGAGGTACTTTTCGCTCTCGGTGTCTTGCCCGTTCACCACATAGAGGTTCACGATGCGGATGCCCTGGACGGTTCCCGCGATGCCGCGCGCCTGCGGGTCGCCCGCCCAGGGAAGGTCGGTCACGACATCGGAGATGGGGGAGCGCGAAAGGATCGCCACGCCGTTGTAGGTCTTCTGACCCAAGCTTTCCACATGGTAGCCGCGCCGCTCAAACTCGGCCCGCGGCAGGTCCGCGTCCACGCATTTCAGTTCCTGAAGGCAAAGGACGTCGGGCTGCCGGTCGTCGATCCACCTGAGCAGATGCTCCAGGCGTGCCCGAACCGAGTTCACGTTGAACGTGGTGATGTTCATCTTAGAGCCCGGCGCGGGTGACGAGTTTTGTGTTCAGGTAGGCGTCGAGCCCCTCCGTTCCGCCTTCCGAGCCGTAGCCCGAGTCCTTGATGCCTCCGAACGGGAGCTCCGGCAGCGCGAGGCCCTGATGGTTGATCGACACCATCCCGGATTCCACCGCCGCAGCGTAGGCCTGACCCGTGCGAAGCGAGCTCGTGTAGGCGTAGGCGGCGAGCCCGAACGGCAGGCGGTTGCTTTCGGCCACGGCTTCGTCGAAGGTGTCGAAGGGCACGATCGGCACGATGGGGCCGAAGGGCTCCTCGTGGAGAATTGCGGTTTGAGGCTTGAGATTGGTGAGAACGGTGGGCTGGAAGAAGTTGCCGCGGTCCCCAATGCGCTTGCCGCCGTGGAGTACGCTGGCTCCGCAAGACTGGGCATCGGCCACGAGACGCTCCATTGCATCCACGCGCCGGGCGTTTGCTAGCGGGCCCATACGCGTGGCGGGGTCGAGGCCATCGCCAACGACTAGCCGCTCGGTCACCTTCAAGAAGCCCTCCACGAAGCGATCGTAGGCCGGGCGTTCCACCAGAAACCGGGTGGGGCTGGTGCATACCTGTCCGGCGTTACGGAACTTGAACGTAGCCAAGAGCTTGGCGGCGAGGTCCACGTCCGCGTCGGCGAAGATCACGGCGGGCGCGTGACCGCCGAGCTCCATCGTGGCCCGCTTCATGTGGAGGCCTGCCATCGCCGCAAGGTGCTTGCCGACCGGCGTGCTCCCGGTGAACGTGACCTTGCGGATCACCGGATGAGGGATGAGGTAGCTGGAGATTTCGGCGGGGCTCCCGTAAACGAGCTGCACCACCCCGGCCGGCATGCCCGCGTCGATGAACGCCGTGACGAGGTCGGCGGGCGAGGCTGGCGTTTCTTCTGGCGCCTTGATGATCACGGAGCAGCCGGTCGCGACCGCGCCGCAGAGCTTGCGGACCACCTGGTTGATCGGAAAGTTCCAGGGGGTGAATGCCGCGACAGGACCGACCGGCTCACGGAAAACCAACTGCTCCACGTTGGGCACGCGGGAGGGGATGATGCGGCCGTAGGCGCGGCGGCCTTCCTCCGCGAACCAGTCGATGAGGTCGGCGCCGAGGATGACTTCGCCGAACGCCTCTGCGTAGGGCTTGCCTTGCTCCATGGTCAGGCGGCGCGCAACGGCTTCGGCGCGAGACCGGAACAGGTCTGCGGCCTTCCGCATGAGCTTGTAGCGGTCAAAAACCGAGGTCTTGCGCCACAGCTGAAATCCGCGCTCGGCCGCGAGCAAGGCGCGGTCAAGGTCTGCGATCTCGGCGTGGGCCACGACGCCGATCACCTGCCCGGTGGCGGGATTGACCACGTCGTGGGTGCGGCCCTGGGCGCCGGGGACCCAGGCACCATCGATGTGGAGGAGCGTGTCGGTGTACATGACGGCCTCGTGACGCGGGCCTAACGCCCTTGCGCTACACTAGCCGGATGCTGGCTCTTTGGCTTCATGCGGCTTTTGGCGACGACACCTTCTTCGTTGGACGTGGCGCGGACATGGCTTCGATGTCGGCGTTGGAGGCCGGTGCTGCGGTTCGCGGTCGCACCGGAGACTTGTTGGCCCGCGCCGCCGACCCCGCGGCGCTCGCCGCGTTGCCCGGCATCGTTAGCATAGAGCGTTTGAGGGGCGGGCTGGTCAGGATCCGCCTGCGTCCTGGAGCCGACGACCTCGCGTTGGCGCGCGAGCTTCATGCCCGGGCTGACGTGGAGTGGGTCCACCCGGACCTGCGGATCGACCTCACACCTGCCCTGGTCCCCGCAGACCCCTGGTTCGTGGACCAGTGGCACCTCGAGAACACCGGCCAGGGCGGCCGTGTTGCCGGCGTGGATATCAACGCGGCGCAGGCTTGGAACACCGCAACCGGAGCCGGGGTGGTTGTCGCCGTGATCGACTCCGGCGTGCAGCTCGATCATCCCGATCTTGTGGTGGTGCCGGGGCACGACTACATCGACCGCGACGACGACCCGAGCCCTGGTACAGACAGCAGCGCCCCCCATGGTACGGGCGTCGCCGGAATTGCAGCCGCGACCGGGAATAATGGGCTGGGAGTGGCCGGGGTGGCTTGGGGGTCCGAGGTGTACGCGATCCGGCTCATCGGCGGGAACACCAGCACCAGCGACTTGTACGAGTCCTTCGCGGAGGCCGTGGATGCCGGGGCGTCGGTCTTGTCGAACTCCTGGGGGTTCTACGGGTGCGATGGCGTTCCCAGCATCGAGGTGTTCACCGAGATGTTCGACTACGCGGAGGATGTCGGGCGCGGCGGGCTCGGTAGTGTCGTCGTGTTCGCCGCGGGGAACGACGGTTGCGACAACTCGGACGACATGATGCTCTCCAACCGCAAGGCCGTCAGTGTGGCCGCCCTGGAATGGTGGGATGAACGGTCCTCGTACAGCAACTTCGGAGACGACATCGACATTGCCGCGCCCACGTCGCTGCTCACCACCGACATCACGCCCGGCGGCTACGGCAGCTACGGGGGGGACGACGCGTTTTGGGACGGATTCTCGGGCACCAGCGGGGCGGCCCCCGTCGTGAGCGGCGTGGTAGCGCTGATGATCGAAGCGAACCCGAGAATCACGGCGAAGCAGGTTCGCGATGTGCTTTGTCGCACCGGTGTCCGGAGTGACCTGGGCGATGCGGAGTGGGACGATGAAGGCTGGAGCCCGTACTACGGCTGCGGCAGAATCGACGCCGGGGCCGCGGTGCTTGCGGTCGCGAACACCGCCCCGGAAGCTCCCATCCCGACGCGTGTGCTGGCCAAAACCTATGTCGGTCGAGCCGTGCTGGCCTGGGAGCCGGCGTTGGACGCCGACTCGGATGTGCAGGGGTACACGGTGAGGTGGTGGCCGGCGGGCGGTGAGGAAGCCGAGGCCGAGGTGATCTCGCTGGGGGGGACGTGGGTCGATCTCGGCGGCGAGCTTGCAGTTGGAGATGCCATCGAGTGGAAGGTCGCTGCGTGGGACGTGTGGGGGGAAGGGGAGTCTTCCGCCGTTCAGTCCTTGAGCGTGGTGGATCTGCCGCCGCCGGTGGAGGCCGAGCCTGCCCCCGCCACTCCAGCGACCTGCGCCACGACTGCCGGTGCCGGGGCGGTTTCGCTCCTCGTGGCGTTTGGAGTCGTGGTCAGGCGTAGGCGCTGACGACTCAGCCTTCGCGGCGTTCGACCTTGCCATCCACGCCGCGGGCGAACCTCACGTTGTCTGTGCCGTGGGTCGGGTCCGATTTTGGCCACGGCCAGCCGCCGAAGCCCGTGCGGCGATAGTCGGCGAATGTCTGTTGGATCTCGCTGTGGCTGTTCATGACGAACGGCCCGTGTTGCACGACCGGCTCTCCGATAGGCTTTCCCTGAAGAAGCACCAATTCTGCTGCTCCAACCGCCTCGATAGGGGCCGGATGGTCAGCACGGAGGTGCACGCCGGTTTTCCCCGAGATCATGTGCCCACCGACGCGCACGGGGCCGCCGGTGGCAAGGTACAGCATTCGGTTGGTTCCTGGCTTTGCCGGCGGGAGTGTCCAGGTGGCCCCTGCGTCGAAGCGGAGCGTCCAGATGGCTACGTCGCTGTCGGGCCGCGCCGCCCAGGAGCGGGGAGGGGGTCGGGGCGGCACCGATCCCAGGAGCTCGCCGGCGACGACGGTAATCGCGACGCTGCGCCCCGCGTCGTCCTGGATCGACACTTGCGGGATTTCGTCGGCCCACAACATCGCGAAGTGCGGTGGCGCGTGCTTGTCGACGGCCGGCAGGTTCAGCCAGATTTGGAACAACTCGACCGGGTTCGGGGCGGAAGCATCGAGCAAAGGAAACATTTCGCTGTGCACGATGCCCGCGCCCGCCGTGAGCCATTGGGCATCGCCGCGGCCGAAGCGCGCGGCCGCTCCCAACGAATCGGAGTGATCGATGAGGCCTCGTCGAGCGAGCGTGACCGTTTCGAAGCCGCGGTGGGGGTGACTGGGAAAGCCCGGCACCACCTGTCCGTGGTACATTCGCCATCCGTCCTTGCCCGCGAAGTCCTGCCCCATGTCCCGGCCTGCAAGCGAGGCGTTCGGGCCAAGTCTGGCGTTTCCTGCTGGATAAGCGTCGTCGTGGTGTACGCAGAACAGGAAGGGGTCGAGCGTGGCCCACACCCACCCCAGCGGCATCGTTCTCAAGACGACATCAACCATCGCTGCTCCTCACCCGTTTTCTAACCTTGCCGCGGAGTGGGGTGCGCGCTGTCTGGATTCTGTGTACCCTGTGGGGATGTGGGTTCGGCGACAGGTCGTCCTGTGTCTGGTGGCGGGCTGCGGCACGGCGGTCGAGGATTCGGGTAGCCGCGTGCTCGGCGGGGGGGGCTCGGCCCCGCCCCCGCGCGAGCCCGGCAGCTCCGACACGGGCACGGCGTTTGTGATGTGGCATGGTTCGGTGGCCTACAACCCGGCTTCCGAGTCCTTTTCCGCGTCGCGTGGCTATGGGGCGATGACACTGGATGATTCACAGTACGTCTGCGATATCGAGGCCCAGTACGCAGGCACTGGCATCGGGCCTCAGGGCTGTCCCGAATGCGCGTGGTCGTTCTCCGTGCGGGTCACGGGCGGGGCGACCTCCGGCTCGCGCTGCGATGACTTCATCGGGCCCACCGCCTTCGACAATACCGAGTACTGGGACTTTCCCTTTGGCAGCACCCTCAATGGATTCGGCTGGACCGAGGCGTACGTTTACACCTATGGCACCACGGACTATCCGCTCGAAAATGTCATTTGGGCGCACATCGACGGCGCGGGCTACCGAGGCTGGTATTTCTACGGATATGACATCCCCACCATGGGCGTCGTGGGCGTGACGGGCGACAAGTACGCGGCCGACTTCCGACGGTACGCCACCACGGGTGGCAACGCTAAGATGTATTACTACTTCTACTATTGACGGTGAGCGGTCGCTACTCTCCCCAGGTCGCGGCAGTTTCGCGTGACTCCCACCGGATGCAGCCATCGCCCGTGCAGTCGGGATCCTCCCATCCTTCGCCCATCAACAATGGATGCTCGACGAGGTCACGCTGCGAAGGTGTCTGCGCCGGTCGCACGACTCTGACAGCCTCGGTTGCGCCGACATCGGGACGGCCGACGAAGGAGGGTTACTTCGACTTCCGCGAGGAGGCGAAAGAGGGGTCGCTGGGTTAGCGCGCTGGTATGTCCGAAGCGCCCAAGCCCGCCGCCCCGCCCACCCAGATCGCTCCACCTTCGATCATGAGCAAGCCGACCGACGCCCCTGCGCGTCCCGGCTTTCGTTCCGCGCCCAACGTGAAGTCGAAAGCCCAGAAGAAGAAGTAGCAGCTGGGCGGGCCCCACCCGTGCCGGGGTGTGCGGCTGGTGCTTGACGCATTCGCATGGACCGCATACGCGGCTCGGCGTCACGGGTGTGTAACTCAGCGGCAGAGTACTACCTTCACACGGTAGGAGTCGCAGGTTCAAATCCTGCCACACCCACCATACCGAAACCGCCCGTCTTCGCAGGTCGCGGGGGCGGGCGTTTCGCTTTTACGGCGTGGAATTCGAGGGCGCGACCTCGTCGATATCCCTGGGTCGGGTGCCAGGAGCATTCCTCGCGGTATGGTTCAGGGGTATGGCTGAAACGTCGCCCTCTTGACGCCCTTCGGGCGCGTGCGTAGTCCCTGATCATGTGGAACTACCTCAAGGCTGGCGCGCTTCTCGCACTCATGAGTGCCATCCTGATCTTCGCGGGTGCCAGGCTCGGCGGCCCCCGTGGCATGATGGTCGCCTTCGCCATCACGCTGGTGATGAACATGGCATCGGGGTGGTTCAGCGACCGCATCGTGCTGATGATGAGCCGCGCCCGCCCCGTGGGGCCCGCCGAGGAGCCCAAGCTTTACGCCATGGTGGCCGAGTTGGCCGCCCTCGCCCGCCTGCCGATGCCGCGTGTCTATGTGGTGCCGCAGGCGCAACCCAACGCGTTTGCGACCGGCCGATCTCCGGAAAACGCCGTTGTGGCCGTGACCGAGGGGCTGCTGCGTTCGATGCCGCCGGAGGAGCTTCGTGGCGTGATCGCTCACGAACTGGCGCATATCGCCAACCGCGACACGCTCATCATGGCCGTGGCGGCGACCATCGCAAGCACAATCGCGATGCTCGCGAACATCGCCCAGTGGTCCATGATCTTCGGGGGGCGGCGCGGCGAGCGTGAAGGCGGCGGCATGGGGGGGCTGGCGATGATCATCCTGGCCCCGATCACCGCCACTCTCATTCAGCTCGCGATCAGTCGGTCGCGGGAGTTCGTGGCGGACGAGTACGCTGCGCGCCTGCTTCGCGACGGCCGCCCGCTTGCCCGCGCTCTGTCGCGGCTTGAGCAAGGTGCATCCAACATTCCGGCCGACGTGAACCCGACTGCGGCGCACCTCTACATCGTCAATCCGCTGCGCGGCGGCGGGTTTCTGTCCTTGTTCCGCACCCATCCCACCACCGAACAGCGCATCGAACGCCTTGAGCGGGTCACGGCAGAGATGCAGGGGCTGGGGCGCGCGTAGCCGCAACTCGGGCGGTTTGCAGTTAGCCACGCGCCATGAATGCCGTCGACCTCGCCGACCGCTACGGCGCGACCAACTACCATCCTCTGCCGGTGACCTTGGTCCGCGGCGAAGGTGCCTTCGTCTGGGACGCCTCGGGCACCCGCTACCTGGACATGCTCTCTGCCTATTCGGCGGTCAACCAGGGCCATCTGCACCCGCGCATCGTGGCGGCCGCCCAGGCTCAGCTCGGTCGCGTCGCCCTCACCAGCCGCGCGTTCCATAACGATCGGCTGGGGCCGTTCCTCAAGCGTCTGGCCGATCTCAGTGGGTTCGACCGCGTTTTGCCCATGAACACCGGGGCGGAGGCCGTGGAAACGGCGCTGAAGGCGGCGCGCAAGTGGGCGCAGTTCGTGAAGGGCGTTCCGGCCGGCGCCGCGGAGATCCTGGTGGCCGAGGGGAACTTCCACGGTCGCACCACCACCATCGTTGGCTTCTCCACCGAAACGCAGTACCGCTCCGGCTTCGGACCGTTCACGCCGGGCTTCGGAATCGTGCCCTACGGCGATATCGCCGCGCTGGAAGCCGCGATCACGCCTCGCACGGCCGCTGTGCTGCTTGAGCCCATCCAGGGCGAGGGCGGCGTGATCGTGCCGCCGGCCGGCTACCTCGCCCGGGTGCGCGAGCTGTGTACCCGCCACCGCGTGCTCCTCATCCTCGACGAGATCCAGACGGGACTGTGCCGCACCGGCCGCACGTGGGCGTTCGACCACGAGGGCATCCGCCCCGACGCCATCTGTGTCGGCAAGGCGTTGGGTGGCGGGCTGTACCCGGTGAGCGCCTTCTGCGCTGACGACGAGGTGATGGGCGTGTTTTCGCCCGGTGATCACGGTTCCACGTTCGGGGGCAATCCGCTTGCCGCAGCCATCGGGCTCGCCGCCCTCGATGTCCTTGTGGATGAAAAACTGGCGGAGCGGGCGGATGAACTGGGGACTTGGTTCATGGACCGTCTCCGGTCGCTCAACACCCCCGTAGCCGTGCGCGGGCGTGGGCTCCTCATTGGGGTGGAGTTGCCCGGCGCCGCTCGCCCGGTGTGCGTGGCCCTGATGGAGCGCGGGATCCTCGCCAAGGACACCCACGGAACTGTGGTCCGCTTCGCACCGCCGCTAGTCATTGACCGAGCCACGCTGGAGTCGGCTATGAGCGTGATTGCCGAGGTGATGCCATAGCCCGCGTCGAATATGACTACCCCTACCGGCTGAAGCTCATCCACGGAGACTTCGCGGAAATTCGCATGGAACGCCGGGGTCGCACGATTGTGTTCGACCCAGTCGCCGAGCCGGACGAAGGTGACATCGTGGTGCTTACCGGCCCGGCCCCCACCCGCCTGCGCGGCACCGTGGCGGCCTTGAAAAAGGGGCGCACGCTCACGGTGGTCGCGTCCGACCCGGTCATCGACTACCTCGGCAAGCACGGCACCCTCGACGGCGGTCCGCCGCCGCGCACCATCGACGGCGTGAAGTTCGATGGCTGCCTCTACGCCCCGGCCGCCCCCCACATCGGGGTGCGCGATCAGCTGGTTCAGGCGGGCGTCGCGGCCTCGCGGCCTCGTGCCACGCTGCGTCGCCTGACCGAGCAGGCGCGTGGCCCGGGCGGCGAGCCCTGGATCGTGGAAATCACCTTTCCTGATGGCGCCCGGCTCCTCCACCTGGATCTCTCCCTCCACGCGAGGGCAGACGAAGCCTGGGTGGCGCGAGCGGCGGCCCGATTTGGGAACGCGGAGTGGACCGTTTGCGGCATTCCCTGGGCGGAAGGGGCCGCCGTGTTCCAGCTTCTTCCTCGCTTCGGGCCCAATCGCGTGTTGTTGAGCGATGTGCTCAACGGCGAACGTCGCGAGATGGGCCTGCCGACCGAGCTGATCACGCCCTGGCGCGACCGTTTGCAGGGGTCGGGCGTGGAGACCCACGTCTTCGCCACGCAAACGAGCTTCCGCTTCGAGTAGCGGGTGAATCCAGCCACCGCCCTACGGTATCTGCGAGGGATCACCCGCGGAGTTCGAAGGGGGGCCACCTTCCCCGCCGCCAGTCGAGTGCCCGCCGCCGCGGCACCCTTGGGTACTCGGGTCGTCGATTCCACGGCCAGTCGCTTCAATCAGTTGGTGGCCTGGGAAACGGTCGAGCACGGGGCGGCGATTCCAGGGCTGCGGGAGCCGCTCCGGGTCCTCCAACTGACCGATGTGCATATTCGTCAAGCCGACGCGGCGTTGGACAGTCTCTGTGAGCGAATCTCCCGCATCGAGGCTGATCTGGTGGTGCTGACGGGCGATGTGGTCACGCGCGGGTGGAGCCGCGAGGCGGCGGACCGGTTCCTGGCGGCGATTCCTCCGGCCCGTCTCGGCTGCCACGCCATCATGGGGAACTGGGAGTACTGGGCCCAGGCACCGCCCGTTACCTGGCGCTATGTTCTTTCGCGCCACCGAATTCCGCTGCTGTTGGACGAATCGGTGAACCTCGGCCCCCTCCAACTGGTGGGCACCGACGACGCCCTCGCGGGGTCACCCGACCTCGATCGAGCGTTCGCCGGGGTCGACCTCGCCCGGCCCACGCTGGTGCTCACGCACTCCCCAGCGTTGTTCGATGCGATCGCCAGGCCCGGCGTGCCGCTGGTGTTGGCGGGGCACACCCACGGCGGGCAGGTGCGCTTATCCAAGCTTGGCAGCCTGTTCCTTCCTCGTGGCAGCGGCGCCTATCCGGCTGGGTGGTACTCTCGCGGGGACTGCCACCTCTTCGTCAGCCGGGGGCTCGGCTGGTCCGTTGCCCCCGTGCGGCTGTCCTGCCGCCCCGAGATCGCGGTCTTGAGGCTCGAGCCGGGGTAGACGGCGCCATACGCAAGCCGCCACTTGTCTTTCTCTCCCTGTCGCCAACAACCTGCTCGCCCTGGAAAGCTACGTTCCCCAGCGTCGGGAGCTCGCGGCCCGGGTCTTGGCACAGGTGCCGGCGATGGGCGCGGACTTCAACGAGCGTGACTTTCACGACGTGATCCTTCAGGCGGGATCGATTCCGCTCGCGCTCACCCGAGCAAAGGTGCTTGGCGAGCCCGTCCCGGACTTCCCAGCACGTTGAGGGGAACGCATCGTGCTCGCGAGGGGTTAGGTAGGCTGCCCCCCCCCGGAGTTCGCATGCTGTGGATGCTCTTTATCGCCGATGCCGACGCCAAGAAGCCCAAGGTCGTGCCGCCCCCCGTGAACGCGTGGGGCCATGAAACGGGTTGGAAGGCCGACTGCTTCTTTCCGGCCGACTTTGCGACGCTTCCGGAAGGCGACCGTCGGATGGCGCGGCAGCGCGCCCTTGAGGAGATGAAGACTCAGTGGCTGGGCAGTCGAGAGGACGACGTCAAGTTCGAAGAACGGGTGGTGGACGATGTGGAGACCACCCTCCTGGGGCGTCCCCAGCTGATCGAGACCGTAGCCGCAGCGAACCTGGAACAGTGCAAGGCGTACCTGAAGGGGGGCTCGGTCGAGGCGTGGCGGGGGTGGCTCAGCGTGCTGTCCGGTCAACTCACGGCCGGCGAATGCCTGGTTCCGCTCACCTACACCCTGTTCGATTACCTCGACGTGGGGAGGCCCTGGCAGCGTCCCACGACGATTTGCAAGGGAGATCGGGCCCACATCACCGGCACGGTCAGCGACAAGTACCGCATCGTGGATGGCGGCCCCTGGATCAACGTCTTGGGGGATCCGGAACAGAAGGCGATCGGTGCGGAGTATCCCTGCAACATCGAAGGCTGCTTCGTCGGCATGCTCGTCGGTAAGTTTCAAGGCGACGACGGGATCGCCATCACCTTCGCGATCGGGGCGGACAAGGTTTTCGTGGCCCCGAGCAACGGGGAACTGAGCTGGTCGATCAACGACACCACCTGGTACGACAACAAGTATTTCAAGTCGGCCAACGTGGAAGACCGCGTCGCCGTCACGCTGCAGCCGGCCGAGTAGGTGGCGCGCGCTCGGCGCCGGTTGACATGGGGTCGGAAGCTTTGGTTCGCGCTGCTGCCGCTCATCCTATTCTTCGGTGGGTTTGAGGCTTATCTCTGGGGGAGCGGGTGGCCGCGCATCCCGGCCGCCGCCGTGTTCACCCACAACACGGTCACGTGGGTGGAACCCTCCAACCTGAACCTCGAAGCGACCCCCCACAAGGAGCGAGGGGGCACCTTCCGGGTGAGCACGGACAGCAACGGTCTGCGCGCACCGCTTCACGCGGAAGCCAAGGCCGCAGGCGCCTACCGGGTGATGACGCTGGGCTGCTCGACCACGTTCGGCTGGGGTGTCGACGACGCAGAGTCCTACCCCGCCCGCCTTGAATCTCTGCTCACCGAGGGCGGCCACCCGGTCGAAGTCATCAACGCGGGCCAGCCCGGCTACAGCAGCTTCCAGGGTCTGTGGCTGTGGGACAGGGCGCTGGCAAAGTACGCCCCTGACTTGGTGATTTTTGGGTATCTTGTACAGGACTCCCGCGTGGTTCAGTATAGCGATCACACCCAGGCGTTGCTCATGCAGGACGCGGACTTCCTCAAGCAAACGGTGCTCCATCGCCTCAAGTCCTACCTCTGGATTCGTAACGAGGTCGATCTCCGCCGCAAGGCCGCGAGCGAGTCGGGCCACGGCGGGGAAGCGCGGATCCCCCTCGATGAATATGTGGCGAACATCCGTGCGTTCGCCGCCCGGGCGGCCCAGGTGGGCGCGCGCTTCATGCTGTTTGGCTACCCGTTGGAAGTGAGCGGCTACACCGAAGCTCACCGCGCCATCCTGCACTCGGCCAGCAAGGAGCTCGACGTACCGGTGTTCGATCCGCAGCCAGACATGGCCCGCCGCGCCGCGTCGGAGACCTTGTACTTTCCCGAGGATCGCGGCCATGCGAACCCAGCGGGCAACGAGGTCATCGCCCAGGGAATGGCGCAGTTCCTCCTTTCGAATGGGTTGGTGAAGTAGATGCCCGCTGTGCGCGATTCCGCCCTCATCCTGCTTACGCTCAACGAAATTGAGGGGCTGCGTGCGCTGTGGGCGCAGCTCCCGCTCGCCGAATTCCGTGAGGTGGTGGCGCTCGATGGCGGCAGCACCGACGGCACGCAGGAATTCTTCCGGGAGAAGGGGATTCCCGTGGTCGTGCAGCCGATTCGTGGGCGTGGTGTGGCGTTCCGGTGTGCGGCCGAAGCGGTATCCAGCGAGCGACTCGTGTTTTTCAGTCCCGATGGCAATGAGGACCCGGCTGACATCGTTCGGCTGGACGACCGCCTCCTCGATGGCGCGGATGTAGCGATCGCCCGCCGCTTCGGGCCCGGGGCGGAAAACGAGGAAGATGGCGAGGTGGTCAAGCTTCGGGCCAGGGTGAACGACACGTTGTCGCAGCTCGCCAATCGCCTGTTTCATCGCGGCCCCAGGGTGTACGACACCATCAACGGTTTCCGCGCCCTGCGCCGCAGCGCGCTCCTCGAACTGGACACTACTGTGAAGCGCTTCCCCATCGAATACCAGATCACCATTCGCGCCATGCAGCGCGGCTGGCGGATCGACGAGGTTCCGACAAAGGAAGGGCAAAGAATCGGCGGCGAACGCAAGGCGTCGAGCTGGCCGGTGGGGGTCGATCACCTCCGGGTGCTGATGACCGAACTGCCGCGGAGTCGCCTCTTCTCGGCCTGATGGGCTACCGTTGCGGATGCTCCTCCTCGCGTTGTTGACCGCCTGTGACTCCCCCCCCGATTCGGCCGGGAACGGTCCGGACCCATCCACACTTGATGGTGATCTGGATGGGGTGACTCCAGGTGGGGGCGACTGCGATGACGCAGATCCTGCCGTGTTTCCTGAAGCAGAGGAGATCTGCAACGAGGTCGATGACGATTGCGACGGGGAGACAGACGAGGAGGTGGAATCGCTGTGGTTCCAGGACGCGGACGGCGATGGGTCCGGGGACTTCAGGATCGCGATCTACGCCTGCGAACAGCCCGCCGGTCATGTGGCGGACGACCTGGACTGCGACGACGCAGACCCCGCCCGCTACCCCACGGCGACCGATACGCCGTACGATGGAATCGACCAGGACTGCACCGACGTAGACGCCACCTGCGCCGACCTTGGACCCACCTACGAAGGCAATGTCTCGGTGGGCGGAAGTGACGACATCTCCTGGTTTTGCGAGCGGTATTCCAATGTGAAGGGCAACATTCAGATCATCGGCCGCACAACCGACGACCTGACCGGCCTGGAGTGTCTCTGCGAGGTCGATGGCGGGCTGCGGGTGTGGACCTCGTCGCTCACGTCGCTGCACGGGTTGGAGGGCGTCGCCAAGGTCACCCGCCTGGAGCTGATCGGGAATCCCGACCTCGTTTCTTTGGACGGCCTCGACAACCTGCGGATGGCGACGGAGATCGAACTCTGGGACATGCCCTCCCTGGAATCCATCCAGTCGCTGGAAAGTTTGCAGGGTTCGCTGTCCACCCTTCAGTTGCTGGAGCTGCCTCGGCTGGCGAACGTCGATGGCCTGGCAGGCGTGGGAGAGGCGACGGTGCTGGAGCTGGACCAGCTTGATTCGCTCACAGACCTGGACGGGCTCTCCGGATTGGAATCGGCCCAGTGGGTCACGCTTTCGTCGCTTCCTGCCTTGGCTTCCGTCGCGGGTCTGTTCGCCCTCACCGACTCCAGCCTCCTCACGATCACGGGAACGGGCCTACCGACGCTGGAGGGTCTCGGGGGTCTGAGCCGCCTCGACGAGCTGGAGGTGGCGGACAATTCACGGTTGGCAACGCTGGCGGGCTTGTCCGGGCTCACCCAGTTGGCACGCGTTTCAGTGCACGACAACGACGTTTTGGCCGATGTGGAGGCGCTGCATGCGGTGGGCGACGATGCGGGGCAGGTGCTTGTCTACAACAACGGGTCCCTGGGCGACCTCTCGGCGCTCGTGGGCGTGGTCACCTTCGACTACCTTCACCTGAGCGGGAACGCGGTCACGGATTTCGGTGCTCTCGCGGGGGTGTCGTCGGTGGGCACGCTTTCGCTCGGAGAGGCTGGCGTCACCTCGCTTTCTGGGCTGTCGGGCCTGACGAGCGTCGGCACTTTTGAGCTGTGGGACAGCCGCCTCGCCTCGCTGGAAGGAATGGTCTCGCTCACCAAGGTCTCCGACCTTCAACTCGCCGATCTGCCGAGCCTCAATACGCTCGAGGCGCTCTCTGGCCTCGATCTGGGCGATCTCGGCCTCTACGACCTCGATGCCCTGCCCAACCTTTACGGCCTTGAAGGCTGGGAGGGCGGCTCGCGTGACGACCTCACCTTGGATGACAACGACCTGCTCCTGTCGTTGGAAGGCCTGGAATCGGTCGCGGAGCTTCGCCGCTTCGTGGTCACCGACAACCCGGCGTTGGCCAACCTGGACGCGCTCGCCGCGCTAGGCACCGTGGACGACGAGTTTGCGGTGGAGGACAATCCGTTCCTCCCCACAGCCGACGTGGAGGCCTTGTGTGTGCGGACCCGGGGCGATCTCGCGGATTGCACGATCAGCGGGAATCAGTAGGGCGGTGGCCTAAAGTGCGGCGGTGAATTGGCCGGAGGAGGCGCAGAACGTCTCCATCGCGAAAACCACATCGCCTGACGCCCGTGACCCATCGGCGGAACCATCGCCGGCGATGTCCTCGCCTTCGGGGGCCCCTCAGTCCGATGATCCCGGTTCCCGATTCTTGAGCTTCGCGCCACGCGCCTTTTTGGCGACGAGCCTGCGTTCCTTCGACCCGCGCGTAGGCCGCGTAGGCCGCCGTACCCGCTGCACGATTCGCGCGCCCCGCACCATCGCAGCGAGCCGCTCCCGGGCGGTGGCGCGATTGCTGAGCTGGCTGCGCTCGTCGCTCACCGACACGCTCACGTCCCCTTCTGCCGTCACCCGGCGGTCCAGGCGCGCCACCAGTCGTTCGCGCGCTTCCTCGCCAAGGGCCGCGGAGCTTTGCACGTTCCAACGCAGGGTTACCCGGCTGTCGGTGGTGTTCACGCCCTGCCCGCCGGGGCCCCCCGAGCGGCTCGTGGTCACGCGCAGTTCGGTGCCGGGGATGGTGAGGCCGGCGTCGATGCGGAGGTCCGATTCCATCCTGTTTTCGCCTGAGTGGGGAGCCCTGCGAGGAGGTGCTCGAAGATCAACTGCAGCCCGCGAGGCGGGATGCTCTCGCCGAGGATCTCCCTTATCGTCTTTTTGGAGAGCGTTCGGCCATCCGCACGCCGCCAGGTGAACGCGTAGTCGGCCACGGTGTGAAGGATGAACGCCTCATGCAAGGAGAGCACTCGGTGCTCCGTGGGATGCAGCTTTTGGTCGCTGCAGGCATACGAAAGGTTCCGTGTGAGGGCGCTGGCGGGGAGGTCGCCCGCCATCCGCTTGTAGGCGCTGGTGAAGCCCGACATGATCCGATGGCGGCCGCCCTCGACGACCCACGGTCGAGGGAGCAGCTCGCCGCAGCGCGCGCACCGAATCGGCGTATCGCCATTCGCACGATTGATCCCGCGCTCATCGCGACGTGCCCCGTGGGTGGGGTTCCCGTCGAAGCCGCAAGCGGCGTGTACGCACTGGTTGTCGAAGGCTCCCTTGCCAGGCGGGGTGTGGCTGACCCAGAAGTACTTCCGGTCATCCAGAACGGGTACCGTGTGGAAGGGGAGGGGTGACGAGGCGCTTTGCAGGGTGCGCGCATCGAGCGACGGGACATTCCGCAAGGCCTCGCTGACCGAAGTCCACCTCGGCCTTCCGCCCCCGCCGGCCTTGGAATGGGTCCGGGGAGGAAGAAGGCTCCCCCCCGCGGCTGCCCGCGCACGCACCTCGCCCTCGCGAGCAAACACCGTGATCAGGCGCTGGCGACGCTGCGGCACGCCGTAGTCCGCGAACTCGACGACCTCGCTGCGCCCCAGGTAGGTCGGCGCGAGCTCGTCTCGGATCACGTCCAGCACATTCCGAACTTGCCCATTCCGATCCTGGATAAGCGTGTGCTCCATCTCCGGGACGTTCTCAAAAACCACCAGCCGCGGGCGCAGCGCGAGGGCCAGGTCGATGGCGTGGAAAACCAGCTGGTTCCGGGGGTCGAGCAGAGGCTTCTTGCCCGCCCGCACCGCGCTGAGCAGCTTGCCCCGCCCGTTCTTGGACATTCCCTGGCACGGCGGCGTGGCGAAGAGGAGGTCGAGCGGCCTGCCTTTGAGCCGTTTGAGTGCCACCGCGATCAGCTCGTTCTTCAGGGAAGCGACATCCCCGCAGAACACATGGGCCTCGGGGTAGTTGGCCTGAAGCACCGAAGCGCGCTCCGCGAGGAGCTCGCAGGCCACCTCCAATCGGACGCCTGCAGCACGCATCGCCAGATCGCCGATGCCTCCACCGGAAAAGACGGAGATGCCCGTGAGTGGAGATCGTGCCGCCGCCATCGGCGGAAGCTACCACGCTCACCCGAGGGTGCGGATGGGCTCCTTCGGCCGGGTGAACAGAGCTGCCAGCTGCTCCTCCGCCCTGGCCGCGTCCTGGTAGCCCAGGTCCTCCATCGCCGCTGTGTAGCGGTGGTCGAAGAACAAGTAGCTCATCAGGTCAGCCTCCTTTTGGTCGTCCCCGCCCGACACGCTGCTGAGAAGACGCGAGATGGCCCAAGGAAGATCGTCCTTGGTAACGGCAAAGATCTGCGCAGCCATTTTCCCGAGGTCTTCGCTCGGGCGCAAGAAGACGTGCTCAACCACATGGTAGGGCTTGTGCTCGGCGCGAAGTCGCTCCATGAAGTCGGGCCAGGAGGCCTGCCCCCAGCGCATCAGCCCGTTGAGCGCGTCGACGCGTCGGATGTTCTCTTCGATCGGGTCGAGGAGGAGCGCGTTGAGCGCCTTCCCTGCCAGGAAGGCGGGAGAGGGCGACTGGGAGGGAGCTTCCTCCTCCGCCTTGAGACGCTTCACTCCGATCACGAGCGCCCGGTCCACACCGGCTTCCACGGCAGGAGACAAGGGCGTGTTCTGACGGAGCGCGCCATCGACAAAGTACCGCCCGTCCACCCGAATCGCCGGGAAGATGAAGGGGATCGCGGCGCTCGCAAGGCAATGCTCGGGGCCGACACGGCAGGCCGTCGGGGTCGAAGTCGCCGCCCGGCGCAGGCGCACGTCCCCATCGGTGAAAATCCGTGTTCTGCCGCTGCCTACGTCTGTGGCCGAGACCATGAACGCCCGCAGCTCTCGCCGGTCGATTCGGGCGTGCAAGTCGCTCCACGGCACGCCGTCCCGAATCAGGCGATACAGTGGCGTCGGGTCGAAAAGTCCGATCCCGTCCCCGAATTCGGTCTTTCGTTCCAGCCACTTCGAAGGCCAGCGCAGGAAGTCGGTCGCGGCGAAGTTGTACACCTGGTCGATGGTCACCCGCTGCCAGAACTCCCAGAGCTGCGACGCTCCCGCAGACCCCCTCGCGCCGACCCACGCTCCGTTGAGCGCCCCCACGCTCGTGCCCGAGATCAAGTCGGGGTTCGGATCGATGCCGTGGCGCTCCGCCAACGTCGTGAACACATAGCGAAGCACGCCCGCCTCGTAGGCTCCGCGCGCCCCCCCTCCCGATAGTACAAAGCCGAGCATGCCCCCATCGTCGCACTCTCCGGTGGCAAGCGCTATATTGGGCCTCCATGACGCGCCGTGAGCACATCGAGGCCCTGATCCGCGAGGAGATGGCAGGATTGCCGATAGAACGCGCTGATGCCGCCGAAGGCCACCCCCTGGTGCTGGTGCCCTACGGCGCCGACGAAGTGCTCGGTGCGTTGGATTCCCTGTTGTCCACCCGCGTCACGATGGGCGAAAAGGTGCGGGCATTCGAGGTCGAGTGGGCCCGATATTGTGGGCGTTCCCAGGGTGTCATGGTGAACTCTGGTAGCTCCGCGGTGCTGCTGATGCTCGCGGCGATGGTCGAACTGGGCCGGCTGCGCCCGGGGGATGAGGTGCTCTGCCCCGCCGTCACCTGGTCGACCTCACTCTTCCCCATTGCGCAGTGTGGCCTGGTGCCGGTTTTGGTCGATGTCGATCCGCGAACGCTCACCATCGACCCCGCTTCGGCGCGCGCGGCGGCTGGACCGCGAACGAAGGCGGTCCTGGGTGTTCATCTGCTGGGCCAACCCTGCGATCTCGACGCGTTCGAAGGGCTGTTGAAGCTGGAAGACGCGTGTGGGGCCCACGGTGCGGTCTACAAGGGTCGTCGAGTCGGCGGCATCGGCGAAGCCGCGGCGTTCAGCTTCTTCTTCTCCCATCACATCACCACGATTGAAGGCGGGATGATCGTCACCGACGATGGCGATCTCGCGGATGCTCTGCGGTCCCAACGTGCCCACGGCTGGGTGCGTGAGCGCAGCGACCGGGCAAAATGGGCGGAGCGTTTTCCTGACATAGATCCAAGGTTTCTCTTCGTATCTTCGGGCTACAACCTTCGGCCCACCGAGATCGCGGGGGCGTTCGGGTTGGTTCAGGCGCGCCGCCTGCCTGCGTGGCTGGAACGCAGGCGGCAGAACCACGCCGACTGGTGTGCCGCGCTGGCGGGGTTGGTGGGCGTGTTTCCCGAGGCGGCCGGCACCGAGCACGCCGGCTTTGCGTTCCCGATGCTGGTCGAAGGCGACCGGCGCTCGTTGATGGCGCACCTTGAAGCTCAGAAGATTGAGACCCGACCGATTTCGGGCAGCAACCTTGTGTGCCAACCGGCGTTCGCCCTTGTGGCCGGCGCCCGGGCACCCGTTCCCCTTCCAGTCGCGGAGGCCGTACACGAGCGCGGCCTGTTCGTCGGGAACCACCACGCATTCGGGGCCGCGCACGGCGACCGTCTGCGCAGAGCGATCGAGGGTTGGGGCGCTGGCACCGCTCGTTAGCCCCGGCTCAGGGTGCTACACTCCGACTCCATGAACCGCCTCAAGGTCGTCGTCACCGGAGGCGCCGGGTACGTCGGCTCCGTCCTTGTCCCGCATCTGTTGAACGAGGGCTACCGCGTTCATGTGGTGGACACGCTCAAGTTCGGCGTAGAACCTATTTTTGGATGTTTCATCCATCCGAACTTTTCGTTTCGGCAGGGGGATGTGCTCGACATTCCCGCGCTCGCCGCCGACCTTGCCGACGCCGACGCCGTGGTTCACCTTGCCGCCGTCGTGGGGTACCCCGCGTGCAAGAAGTGGCCGGATGAAGCGAGGAAGACCAATCTGGATGGCACTCGCGCCGTGCTCGACCACATTCGCCCTGAAACGCGGTTCATCAACTTCTCTACGGGGAGCAACTACGGGGAAGTTCTGGGGGTGTGCGATGAATCAACGCCGCTAAATCCGCTTTCTCTCTACGGTGAAACCAAGACCGCCGCCGAGCAGATGGCGATGTCTCGGCCGAACACGGTGGCGCTCCGCTTCGCGACTGCCTTCGGTCTGTCGCCTCGGCTTCGGCTCGACCTGATGATCAACGACTTCACCTACCAGGCCTTGGTGAACCGCTATCTCCTGGTCTACGAGAGGCATTTTCGCCGGACGTTCATCCATGTGCACGACATGGCCCGCGTGGTGCCCCACCTGCTTCGCAACTGGGACCGTGCGAAGGACCAGGTGCTCAACGTTGGCCACGAAAGCATGAACTTTACCAAGGAGGACATTACCCGCCTTCTTCAGGGTAAGCTGAACTTCCACCTATACTTTGCCGATGTCGGCAACGACGAGGACAAGCGGGATTACGAGGTTAGCTACGCACGCGTGCGTGGCCTGGGCTTCGAGGTGGCGGTCGATATCGATCGTGGGCTCAACGAGTTGATCGGCGGCCTCTCGCATGTCCGCATCCGCAACCCCTACAGCAACGTGTAGCGATGAGCGAGGCGTGGTCCGAGCTGATTGCGCTGCGAGGGAAGCGCGTAATGGTGACCGGGGCCCACGGCTTTTTGGGCCGTTGGTTGGTGGAGTGCTTGCGGGCGCGCGGGGCGGAGCCGCTCGCGATCGGTCGGGCGGAATGCGAACTGACCGACCGTCGCGCGGTGGTTCAGACCTTCGCTCGCTTCGCGCCGGAATTGGTCCTCCACGCCGCGGCGGTGGGCGGCGGGATTGGCTGGATGCAAGCCCATCCCGCCACTTCGTTCTCTGGTAATATCCTTGCGAATACCCATGTGCTCGATGCAGCTCAACAGGCAGGCGTGCGGCGGTTGGTGGGGGTGTCCTCGGCCTGCGCCTACGCGCGGGACGCGGTGCAGCCGATGGAGGAGGCGCGCCTCATGGAAGGTCTGCCGGAGCCGACCAACGGCCCGTATGGCTGGGCGAAGCGGGCGATGATGATCCACGGGCGTGCTTTGGCCGAGGAAACCGGCTTCGATTGCGCCTTTGGGGTGCCGACCAACCTCTATGGGCCAGGAGAATCCTTCGACCCTGTTCGCGCCCATGTGGTCGGAGCGCTGGTGCGGCGCTTTGTCGTCGCCCACGACGCGCTGGCGCCGGAGGTGGTGTGTTGGGGAACGGGCAGCGCCACCCGCGATCTGCTCCACGTTCGCGATGCCGCAGAGGGGTTGGTCCGCCTGCTGGAGTGCGGCGGGGGCCCCGACCCCGTGAACCTGGGCAGCGGCGAGGAGCATTCGATCGCCAAGCTCGCGGCGGCGATCGCTCTCGCCACCGAATACGCGGGAAATGTCAGGTGGGACAGGGAGAAGCCGGACGGAATGCGGCGAAAGCTCCTGGACACCTCGCGTATGCACGCTCGCACCGGTTGGGTGCCGCGCGTGAAACTTCAAGCCGGGATCCAGGAGACTGTGGCGTGCTACCGCTCACCCTCCTGATCGCGTGCATCGAGCGCGTCACGGATGTCGCCGTGCCGCTTGATCCAGCATTTTACGTTGGGGGGGGCGGGGCGGAGTCTCCCTCGGGTGCTCAGGGCGCGCTCGGGCTGCCGTGGGACAGTGTGCTGGGTGAAAAGTCGGAATTGACCTTTCAAATAATCTCTTTGCTTGAGGCCGCCGCGCAGTTCGATGTGGTCATTCCCGACGCCGCTGCGGCGGGTGGTCTGAAGCGTGTCGGTCGCGTCGAGACCCAGGAAACGACCATCACGCTCTCCGTGCCGATCGCCGTCACGACGTTCAAGATCGAGGTTTTTCAGGACCCGGCCGGCGATGGCCCCAGTTCGGACGACCCCTACGCGACCCAAACGGTGGACGTGGCGGCGGCCCGCGCATCCGGGAAGTCTGTTCCGGTCAATCTGGTCGTGGGTGCGCGGCCCGCGCCTTCGGAGGCGGGCGCGGGGGGGGGCGGGGGTGGGGAGGCCGCACCGTGGCTGGGATTTGTGGGGGAGACCGTGACCTTCACGGCGGAAGTGCTGTCTTCCGAGGACGGGGAAATCCAGGTGGACGTCGCCGAGGCCGATGCGTCGGCGCCCGGGGGGCAGCGTCGGGTCGGCCAGGTGCGCCTTCCCCAATCTGGCGCCTTTACCCTTGAAGTTCCGCGTTCGGTCACGCAGTTCCGAATCGAGGCCTTCCAGGATCGCGAGAGCGACGGCCCCAGCACCGACGACCCCTACGCCGAGCTCACGACCGTGGTCTCCACGCTCACGGCGGAACCCGTGCGCATCAACTTGGTTGCGGGCAGCCGCGGGGCTGCGGGCACGGGCGGGGCGGGCCCCGGCAGCCCGGGGCCCGGGGGAGCCGCGCAGGCGGTTCCGGCCGGCGGTTCCGGCCAGGTCCGTGTGCCGTGGGAGGGCCATTCGGGAGCCACGACGCTCTTTTCCGGCACGCTTGTCGCCCCCCTGACGGGCGGAATCCAGTTGGACGTAAACGAACCCGACGTGGCTTCCCCCGGCGGCCAGAAGCGGGTGGGGCAGCTTCAGCTTCTGGGGACGGGCCCGTTCAGCTTCAGGGTGCCGACCACGGTGGCCAGCTTCCGGATCGAGGCGTTCCAGGACCCGGATCGCGACGGGCCTTCCCCCAGCGACCCCTTCGCCGAGCTCACGGTCACCTCGGCCACCTTGGCCACTGCGCCCACCCTGACTCTGGTCGCCGGAAGGCGGGGCTCGCCCACGCAGCCCCCTACGCAGCCTCGGGCCGACATGCCCGCTGGACCGAGCGTGAAGCTGTCAGGAACGGTCGACCTCCCCGGAGCCGCGGTGGTGAAGGTCGACATATTCACCCCCGCGCTGGCGGCAGGCAAGGGCAGGAAGCACGTGGGTACGGTGGTGGCGCAGACCGGAATGTGGGAGGCCCAGGTGACTCCGGGGCTCGGTGCCGTCGAGATCGAGGCCTACCAGGACCTCACTGGGGATGGCCCCACCGCCGGGGATCCACGAGCCAACAGCACGACGGATGTGGTGGTCGGCCTCCTCCCCGTCGAGGGAATCCGTCTCATCCGGCATTAGCTTCGCGCGTTATGCTGGCGACGTTCGCGGTATCGTCACCACCCACAAGCGGAATCCGCATGTTCGTTCTACTGATGCCTCACCTCCTCGATTCGGCTTGGGCCGCTGTTCCGGCCCGTCGGGGGGATCTCACCGTGACGGAGGTGCAGGCGGATCCTACGGCCGTGGCCCCGTATTTTGGGGAGTGGTTCGAGATCTACAACAATTCGGGGGTCACGATCACCCTCAACGGGCTGTTGATCGAGCGCAGCACCCAATCGCTGCTCATTCCGGCCGATCCGCCTATTTCGCTCGGAGTTGGCGATTACTTCGTGTTCGGGGCAAGCACCGAGCGCGACGAAACGGTGTCGGGGTACAACGGAAATGTCCCTGTGGACTACCTTTACAGCTACCTCAGCGAGTTCAACATCGCGGCGGCGGATGACGTGCTTCGGATCAGCTTCGCGGGCCTGGAACTGGATGTGGTGGATTGGGATTCTACATGGTCTCTCACGGCCGACGAAGCGCTGCAGTCCCAACCCAACGCAAGTGCAAACGAATGGGCGAACGATCTACAACTGAACTGGTGTTCTTCAGGATCGATTATCCCCTCCGGCCCCGGCATGAAGGGCACCCCTGGGGCCTCGAACGACCAGTGCGGCGATGAGTACAACGTCGACAACGACGGCGATGGCTACGCCGAGTTCCAGGGCGATTGTGACGACGAACATGATGAGATCAACCCAGATGCGACCGATGGGATCGAGGCCCCAAATGGAGAGGCCGATGACGACGCCGACTGCGACGGCGTTCGGGACGACGGCATCACCGACGACGACGGCGATGGGTGGACTGAAGTGGATGGCGATTGCGATGACGCCAACGTCAGCACCTACCCTGGAGCCGTGGAATTCCTGGATGGAGACGACGACAACTGCGACAGTTGCATCGACGACCTGGACGATGACAAAGATGGCTACTCCCACACCGCTCGGGGTGCCGAGAAGCCCTGCGGGGACGATTGCGACGACGCCGACGACTCCGTTCACCCCGGCGCGGCCGAGCTGCCGTACGACGGCATCGACCAAGACTGCGACCTGCTTGAAGCCTGCGATGCCGACGGCGACAGCTACCTCGCGATGGCCAGCGTAAACACCAGCTGCACCGGCGAGCTCTGCTGTGACGGCTTCGATTGCGACGATGCAAACGAGGAAGTGCACCCCGGTCGAATGGAAGACCTCGGCAACGGCATCGACGACGATTGCGATGGCGTCGTGGACATTCCTGACAAGGATGGCGACGGATTCACCAGCGAGGGCGGCGACTGCATGGATCTGGGGGAGGCCGATGGCTACCCGGCCTCGCAAGTCGCCCTGAGCGGACAGGTCAACCCTGGCGCGAAGGAAGTCTGCTTCGACCAGGTGGATAACGATTGTGATGGCTGGATCGACAACGAAGCGGATTGCTCGCGGAGCGCCACCCTTGCCTCTGTGCGCGGGGGAGGCCTGTGCGGTGTGGTCGGCGGAAACGCCGGCGTGCTGGCAGCGCTCCTGGGCCTGGGCCTGGGTGTGGCCCGGCGTGAAAGGAAGGGTCTTTGATGGCCGGTATTCTACTCTTGGTCCTCGGCGCATCGGCAGCCGAAGGGGATGCTGGGCTCGATTTCGAGCTTTTCCGTCCCCACGCGGACACCTACGGATACGCGGGGATGCCTAGCGCCTCTACGCTTCAGAACCTGCAGCTTGGCGGAGGGCTTTGGTTCAACTACAGCGACGATCCGGTGGTGCTGGTGGATGCCGCGGGCAACCGCGTTTCGCCCAACGGTGGGGAAGCGGATGCCCTGGTGAACAGTCGGGCTACCATGCATGCCCAGGTTGCGCTCGGCTTTGGGCGGTACGTCAGCGTCAGCGTGGACGTTCCGATGGTCTTGGCTCAAGATGGCTTCGTCGCGCCTACCTTGGCAATTCCGGTTCCCGCCACGCTGCCGACCACGGGCGCGGGGGACATCGTGCTCACTCCCAAAGCGGTCGTGCTCGACCGCGATGCCTTCCCGCTGGGGGTTGCGCTCGTCCTGCCGGTCACCGTGCCTTCGGGCGCGCCGGAAGCCTTCTTGGGCGAGGGCGCGGCCTCTGCCTCGCCTCAGGTGGTCGTGGAATGGTCCGACGGCAAGATTCACACGCGAGCCTACAAGCTGCGCGTCGCTGCGATGAGTGGTGTTCGGTTCCGCGAACCTGCCCGCCTTCAGGAGGCGAGCTTCGGCAACGCCCTCCTGTACGGTTTTGCTGCGGGCTACCGAGTGGCGCCGCCTGTCGAAATCAACGTGGAACTGGTGGGCACTTCCGCTGGCGCGCGCACCGCGCAGAACGCGGCGGAAGTCCGAGTCGGCGGCAAGTTCCTGATGTCGGACCTGCTTTCGGTCACCTTGGGCGGTGGCACTGGGCTCGGGGGCGGCGTCGGGGCGCCGGACTTCCGAGTGTACGGTGGCGTGGTTTTCGCCCCGAACTTCGACCCGAACTCGCGCGACGTGGATCGCGATCACGTTGCGGACGGTCAGGATAAGTGCCCGAACGAAGCGGAAGATCTCGATGGCTTTCAGGATCGCGACGGCTGTCCCGAGCTCGACAACGACGCCGACGGCCGTGAAGATACGATCGACAAGTGCCCCAATGACCCTGAAGACGACGACGGATTTATGGACAACGACGGCTGCCCCGAGCCCGACAACGATAAGGATGGCGTGGCGGATGCCGACGACCAGTGCCCCATCGAGGCGGGCGTGGCCGACCTCGCCGGCTGCCCCAACCGTGACAGCGATGGCGATGGCATCAGCGACGACCTGGACCGCTGCCCCTACGACGCCGAAGATATCGACGGCGATCGGGACGAGGATGGCTGCCCCGATGAGGGTCGCGTGGTTTTGGAAAAGGGCTTCATCAAGATCAACGATGTGATCTATTTCGACTTCAACAAGGTCACGATCATGGAGAGAAGCAGCTCCCTCATCGACGAACTTGCGAAGGTAATCCTTGCGAACCCGCAGTTGCTACGGATCCGCATCGAGGGGCACACTGACGACGTTGGCAGCGACATTGCCAACCTGAAGCTCTCCCAAGGGCGCGCCGAGTCGGTGAAATCCGCTCTCGCGTCGCGCGGCATCGAAGTCGGCCGTTTGGACGCTGCCGGGTTCGGAGAGATGCGCCCCAAGGTCGCAAACGACAGCGAAGATCACCGCGGGGAGAACCGTCGCGTAGAATTCATCATCGTGGACCAGAAGTAAGTGCTATCCTGATCGCTCTCTTGGAGTCTTCATGCGTGCCTCGACGATCCTGTTTGGTGGAATGGCCCTCTCGCTAAACGCTTGCGTGACCGTCGAAGTGGCGGAAAAGGAGCCGGCCGGGGCCGATCCCACGGAAGAGGCCCTTGAGCAGGTCCCGGTGGGCGAGGACACCGATGCCCCCGCGGGCACGGATGGCATCATCTCGGGCACGGTCAAGGTGGAGCTGTACACCACCGACACGGATGGCGAAATGGTGTGGGCCGAGTGGGAAGAGGTCTATCCGGACGGGGATTTCCCCTTCGGCGCGATCTTCGTCGCTGCCTACTCGCTCGACGAAGAAGCCTTCTCCATGAACTTCCTCGACCAGTATGTGATCCGGTCGCCCGACGCGACCGGCAATGACTACGAGCTTCAGGTAGACCCGGAAGTTGCGGCCAACGTACGGGTCTACGCGATCCTGGACTACTGGGGGGATGGCATCCTTTCGAGCACCGAGCCGGTGGGCATCTGGCCCGATACCATTCCTGTCCTCGCGGGCGCGGAAGTGACCGATGTCGATATCGACATCCCGGCCGCCTACTACGACTTCGGTACGGGTAGCGGCGGCGGGGGTGGCGGCAACGGCGTGGGTGGTGGGGGTGGCGGCGGCAGCACTTGGAACGTGGATGACTACGTCTACATCAGCGGCGATGGCCTGATCACCGAGTCCTACGCGGGGGGCAGCTGCATCAGCCTGCTCTATATGGAAGATGGCACCGGTCCCTACTATGCGGATGCGTTCACACCCGTGATGACCGAAGGCGGGGCCGAAGGCGAATACGGCATGTACGTCCCCAAGAATTGGGGTACGGGAAACCTCCTCGGCGCTTGGGATGCCAACTTCAACGGCCTGATCGACCCGGCCGACAAGTGGGGCGAATATGTTGATGGAACCGGGGCTTCGGCCAACCCAATCGTCGTCGCGGAAAGTGCCCTCGCCGATCACACCATCATGATCCCTTCCGGAACGGGCGTAAGCCCCTCGGTGGTGCCGTTCGTGGTGCTCTCCGGGTCGGTCTCGCTCGCCGATGGCTTTGGTGCCCTCGGCGCCGGCGCCAAGGTGCATGTCGCTGCGATGAAGTACAAGCCCGATTCCGACTTGAGCGCCGGCGATATCCCGGGCAACGCCTACGACTATGTCAGCTACGCGGATGCCGATCTCGTCGGGGATTCGCTTAGCTTCACGCTGGTGGCGCCCGCCAACACCATTGTGTACCTCTGGGCCTACCTCGATGCGGATGGCGATGGCAACGTGAACGAGGCGGGCGAGGCCGTTTCCAGCTACGGCAACGACCCGAGCGGACACCTGCCCACCGGCACCGAGTCTCACACGGACATCAAGCTTCCCCTGGTCACCGTCACGCTGTAGCCTCCGCGTAGGGCCGCATCGTGTGATACGCTGCGTTCCCTTGGAGACAGCATGATCGCGTTGCTCGCCCTGCTCATCGTCGAGCCTGCCTTCGCGGGAGCGAAGACCTCCAAGTTCCAGCCGGAAGCCAAGAAGGGCACCAACTATTGGAACGGCGGCTCCGCCATCGATGGCAAGCCCGAAACGGCCTGGTCGCTGCCGGGTGATACCGAGAACAAGGGCGAATGGATCGAACTCGACATTCCGAAAGGAACGGTGGAGAAGATCGCGATTGTGGCGGGCTGGGACAAGGACGAGGAATCGTTCAAGGATTATCCGCGCGTCAAGAAGCTTCGCGTGGAGGTCTACTCGATCGACAATTCGCAGGAAGCCGTGCTTGTCACTTCAGAATCGCTTGATGTGGCTGATGTGCGTGGGCTTCAGGTCCTGTCGCTGTCCAAGAAGGCTGTGGTCGGCTTCGACAGCTTCTTCGGCGGAAAGGTGAAGTTGGTGGTGGAAGACATCTACGAGGGCGACGACTATCCGAACCTCCGGGTGTCGGAGCTGGCCGTGTACATGGAAGAGACCGAGGCGACTCCGGGCGTCACGCTTGAAGGCGGCGATCTCGCGGCGGCGCTGGACAACGCTCCGAAAACCGTGTGGGTCGGGGCGCCGGGCGCGCTCATCACCGTAGATCCGAAGGGCTGGGGTGTCAGCTCGATCGGCTTCCAGGGCGACAAGGGCAAGGGGCGCGTGAAGACCGTGACCGTGCAGGTCGGGGAACGCGCGGTACAGACCTTCACCCTTGCCGACAAGGCCGATCTTCAATGGATCACCGTGTCGGCCCACAACGGGTATGTGGGCAGCACCATCGATAACCTGAAGGTGACGCTGGTCGATAGCTACGGCGCCGACGTGGGCCTGCAAGAGCTGAAGTTCAAGGCCACGGCCTACGAACCGCTGTAGCGAAGCTCACTCTGCGCACACGCGTGCCTGCTCATACGCATCGCGTGCGAACCACCAGGGGATCACGGTGCGAAGTGGCGTCGGTCCGGCGATCCAGTTGGAATGTAGGTTAGCGGCTGCTTCCCGCGAGTAGGCGCGCGGCAGCCCCGGGTGCGGAGGCGAGGCAACCCCTGCCCACGCGACCTGGTCACAGCGCACATTCAGCCGCTGCGGCCACGCTTCTTGCGGAATGGCTACGAGCGTGCCGTGCTCAGGCGTCGTGCCCTCGTCGAGAGCGGTCCAGCCCGCGGCTTCCAGCGCACCCTGCCAGCCCCAATGCCCGGCGAAGCCCCCCGTTCCCAGAGCGGAAGCTTCCGCAGCCAGCGCGGTCTCTCCCCGTGCGTGAAGGGCCCCATCAAGGCTGAGAAGCACCCCCAGGCCCAGGCCAAGGCCCAGGCGGAGGCGGAGCGCATCCAACGGCAGCAGCAAGGCCACCGGGGCGAGGAACGGCAGCCAGTAGCGAGCGGCGGTGAAGCGCAAGGTGAGCAGAAAGGCGCAGCCGACGAGCGCCCAGGTGGCCAGGAAGATCCGGTCGGTGGTGGCCGACTCCTTGGTCTGTCGGCCCATGTCCAGGATCGGCGCCAGTGCCGCGCCACCGAGCGCGGCGAAGCCCATCGCCACCGGCCCCCAAGGCCAGGCCGCCAATGCGCCCAGGGCGGCCACCACAGCGTGTCGGCGGCGCCACCGGTACACGGGCAGTACGACCGCCCCGCCCAGCATGGCGACGGAGGCCACGGCCTTGTGGCCCCAGTCCAGCGGGGTGTTGGCGACCGCCTGGAAGGCGCTCATCGCTGCCAAGTGAACGCGGCCGTAGGCCGCGAGGTCGTGCCCGACCAGCAGCAGGGTCGGGACGACCACGGCGAGCGCGGGCAGCAGGGGCCGCCGCTGGAGAAAGGGCCAGAGCAGCACCGCCGGCCAGAGCGCCAGGCCACTGTAGCGAAACCAGGCGGCGAAGCCGATGAGGAGCGCCCACGGCGCCGCCCCTGACCCGCGTTCCACGGCTCGGACATAGCCTGCCATCCCGGCCAGGGTGATCGCGTACAAGGGCGCGTCGGGGGTGAGTGCCGTCGCCGAAAGGATCACGATGGGGCTGGCGACTAGGACGATCGCCCCGGCGGCAGCATGTCCGATAAACCGTTGTCCAAGCTGAATAGAGCCCCATGCCGCAAGCACTAGCCAAGGCAGCATCCACGCCCGCTGCACCCACACGGGCAGGCCCATCACGGGGGCGAGCCACCAGCCGATCCCCGGCGGGTTGCTGAGTACCGCGAAGGCGCTCTCCGTCCTTCCCTGCCAGTTGATCGTGACCGCATGCGGTCGCCAGGGGTCGGCCACCGCTCCCCGCGCGAGGGTCAGGAAGTTCACTTCGTCGAACGCCGGGGGGCGCCCCATCGTCCACGCCAGCGGCACCGCGACGCCGACGACCAGGAGGGCGAACCGCAGGGCGACGGAGGTTTTCAGTGCGGGTCGACCACGGTCATGAAAATGGGGGCAGGGTTGGTACACCCCGTGCAGCGCAAGCCGAGCAACCATGTGCCATCGGTGGTGAAGCCGCCGAAGGCGGATCCATCTGCGGAAACGGCGCTCGACAAGTCGGTATTCTGCCCTCCGGTAAGCTCCAGGGTGTAGAGCTCGGTCGCGATGAGCTCGATGTCGGTGAACTGGTCGTCGATCTCGTCGGGGGTCTCGGTGTAGTGCCCGATCAGCACCTCATCGAGCTTGCCTGGGTTCACGGGTTCGCCGTTGCCCGCGATCGTGAGCGCGGACCAGTCGATGCAAGAGGGGGCCGCAGGGAGCGACAGGTGGGTCATTGCCGTGAGGTCCACGTCGTAGTCGACCACATCGCAGGTGGGCGTGATGGTGACCTCGGTCACATCGCTTTCCGCGGTCGGATTTAGAAAGAGAAGGAACAAGGCTCCCTTGCTCGGGTCGAAGCCGTTTGCGATCGCGATCAGGAAGCTTCCGCCCGCCGCCTCGTACTCCGCGACCGTGTCGACGAAGGTGCCGCCGAACGAGAATTCACTCAAGAGGCAGTCTGTGGTATCGCCAGGTTGACAGTCTACATATCCGCTGGTGTCGCGTTGAAGCAGCGAGTTGTTGGTGAGGCCGCTGGCGATCTCCGCGTTGCTGAAGTTGTGGAAACGGGTGAGCGACACGTTGTCCACATCGGCCACCGGGTCCATGTCGTGGCACAACATATCGTCGGTCAACGCCGTGAAGTCGAGGTGAACGTCTACATGTTCGCCCGTGGTGAACTCGGGGATGTTCAGCCCGCCCGACCACGAATAATTGTTCTCATTGGCCAGAAACGTACACTCAGCCACCGCCGTTTCCTGGTGAGGGTCTGGGCAACCGAGGATGCCGAAGGCGAGAAGCAATGCTGCGTGAGCACGGGTCGACATTCCGCTATCGTAGCCCGGTGTCGGGCCGGATAGTGCGCCGCAATGCAGTATGACGTGGTGGTCGTCGGCGGCGGGCACGCCGGCTGTGAGGCAGCGTTGGCGGCGGCCCGGTTGGGTCGTTCCGTGGCGCTTGTCACGCTGTCGCGTGATCAACTCGGCCGGCTGAGCTGCAATCCGGCCGTGGGGGGGCTGGCGAAGGGCACGCTCGTTCGCGAGATCGATGCGCTTGGTGGTGCGATGGCGAGGGTGGCCGATGCGACGACCCTGCAGTTTCGCCGCCTGAACACCCGGAAGGGGCTCGCGGTGCAGGCCTCCCGCGCCCAGGTCGATATCGACCGGTACCCACGCCGGATGGCGGCCGAGATCGCTTCCGTGGCGGGCACGCTCGATGTCGTCGTGGGAGAAGCGGCCGAGCTGTTGGTTCGGGGGGGATGGGTCGAAGGGCTGCTCCTGGCGGATGGAACGCGGCTTGGCGCGCGTGCGGTCGTGCTCACCAACGGCACCTTCCTTCGCGCCGTTTTGCACCAGGGCCGGGAATCCCAGCCGGGGGGAAGGGTGGGGGAGGGAGCGGCCAATGCCATGGCCGTGTGCCTCGCCCGACTGGGGCTGCGGCTGGGCCGCCTCAAGACCGGCACGCCGCCCCGACTCGACGGTCGCACGGTGGATTGGGCGCGCTTGGGCCCCCAGCCCGACACGGTCCCGGGCGGCCACTTCTCGTTCACGCCGCCGACGGAACGGCTGCCGCAGCGGGATTGCTTCATCGCTTTCACGCACGAAGGCACCCACGCAGCGATCCGGGCCTCCCTGGGGGATTCCCCGATGTACACTGGGGCCATCACCGGCCGCGGCCCTCGCTATTGCCCGAGCATCGAAGACAAGATCACGCGCTTCGCGGACAAGGAGCGGCACCAGTTGTTCCTGGAGCCCGAGGGCCTGGACACCCATCGCATTTATGTGAACGGCGCCAGCACCAGCCTGCCCAAAGCGGCTCAGGATGCGATGATTCACTCTATCGAAGGGCTGGAAAAGGCCGTGATCGAGCAGTACGGCTACGCGGTGGAGTATGATTTCATCGATCCCACCCAGCTCCGGCCCACGTTGGAGCTTATCGCCCTCCCCGGCTTGTACTTCGCGGGACAGGTGAACGGAACGAGCGGCTACGAGGAAGCGGCCGCTCAGGGATTGGTGGCTGGCGTGAACGCTGCGGGGGTGCGCTTGGTTCTGGGCCGTGACGAGGCGTGCATCGGCGTGATGGTCGATGACCTCACCCAGCGCGGGGTCGGCGGCGAGCCCTACCGGATGTTCCCGAGCCGAGCTGAACATCGACTCGTTCTGCGCGAAGACAACGCGGACCGTCGCCTCATGCCGATGGGGCGCGACCTGGGGCTCGTCAGCGACGCGGCCTGGCACCGCTTCGAGGCCAAGCGCGACGCCATCTCCAGCTTGAGCCTCGACGCTCCGGCCGCGCTGCGTCGTCCGGACGTGACCGCCGCCATGCTGTTTCCAGACGCCGACCCCGAGGTGGCCGAGCAGGTGGAGATCGATACGAAGTACGCCGGCTACATCGCGCGTGAGGCGGTTCGCCAGGCGGTTACCCGGCGTCTTGAGGATGTTTCGTTGGAGGGCATCGTGTTCGCCGACCTTCCGGCCCTCTCCATGGAGGCGCGTGAGCGGCTCACGGCCGCGCGGCCGGCCACGCTCGGAGCGGCCTCACGCGTCCCCGGCGTCACGCCTGCGGCCGTGTCGGCGCTCACGATGGTGCTGATTCAGCTCACATCCTCGTCCAAGGTGCCTCTTCCGCCGCGGATAAACTCCCTCACATAGGGAATCGTGCAGGCCTGGGTCTCTGCCGCGGTCCCCACGAACGCGATGCGACGATCGTGCAGCATCGCGATCCTGTCGCTCACCGTGAAGCAGCTGTCCATGTCGTGGGTCACCACGATGCTCGTTACGCCGAGCTTCTTCTGCAACCCGAGGATGAGTCCGTTGATTCGCCGGACATTCACGGGGTCGAGCCCGGTGGTGGGCTCGTCGTACAGGATCACCTCGGGTTGGATGGCGATGGCGCGCGCGAGCCCCACGCGCTTCCGCATCCCGCCTGAGAGCTGGGCCGGCTTCAGCTTGTTGCTTCCCGGCATCCCGACCATGTCCAGCACTTCCTCCACGCGCTGCCCCATCTCGGTTTCGGTTCCCCAGCGGTGTTCGAGCAGCGGGTACTTGATGTTCTGCTCCACCGTGAGCGAGTCGAACAGCGCCCCCGATTGGAAAAGCATCGCGATGCGGGTGCGGATCTTGATCAGGTCCCGCTCGCCCATGCTGGTCACTTCCTGCCCAAACGCCTGGATCGATCCCCCATCCGTCCTCAGGAGCCCGATCAGCATCTTGATCATGACGCTCTTCCCGGTGCCCGAGCCGCCCAGGACCGTGAGCGTTTCGCCGGGGTACACGGATAGCGTCGCATCCTCGAAGATCACCCGTGGCCCAAAGGCCTTCTTCACCCCGGAGAAGCTGATGATCGGTTCCGGCTTCGGCTCAGCCATAGATGGCCACGAAGATCGTGCTCAGAAGGTAGTTGGAGATCAGGAGGGTGATCGCGCTCGCCACGACGGCGCGGGTGGTGGACTGCCCGACCCCTTCCGTGCCCCCTGTGGTGTTGAGACCGACAAAGCAGCCGATGATCCCAATGAAGTAGCCGAAGAACACGCTCTTGCCCAGCCCGTGAAGGAGGTCCACGACGCCGAGGGTCTCTTTGACCTGCGAAAAGAAGAATTTTGGAGTGACACCGACTTCTCTCATCGTGATCAGCATCCCGCCGAAAACGCCGACCACATCCGCGAGCACGGTCAACAGGGGAAGCGCGATGATGCAGGCAATGACTCTGGGCGCCACGAGCTTCTTGATCGGGTCGGCGCCGAGTGCGCGGATGGCATCGACCTGCTCGTTGACCACCATCGACCCCAGCTCGGCGGCAAAGCCGCTGCCGACGCGCCCCCCCACCAAGAGCGCCGTGAGCGTCGGCCCCAGTTCACGCACGATTCCGAGGGAAACCAGCTTCCCCGTGTACATGCTTCCACCGTAGCTCTCCAGGCCGGTGGCAAACTGAAGAGCCAGCACCATGCCGGTGAACAACGCGGTGAGCACGGTGATCGACCAACTACGGATGCCCGCGTGGTCGAGCTGGTAGACTACCGGGAAAAACTCGATCGGTGCTCGAAAAAACGCACGAAATGTCTGCACGCTGAGCACAGCGATGCCGCCCGCATCGCGCAGGATCACTTGAAATCCTGCCATCACCGCACCGGATTGAAGCCGTCGAGCACGGCTTCGTAAGCGGGCCAGAGCACATCGAGCTGCCCCATGGGAGCGATCAGCACGAAGTCGTAGGAGCACCAGTCGTGGTTCACGACCGCGATGCCGAGGCGCACCGGCACGCCATCCAACCTGCCTGTGTGCGTGCGCAGAACGCCCTCGCGGGGGCCGATGGCGCGCACGACCTCGATGTCCTGGGTCGCGCCCTGCAGGCCGGCGACCATCTCCGTGGCGAGGTCCTGGGTCCGCGCCTCCCGAAACCGCGTGCCACAGTTGGAATCCGCGTAGAGGCTCGCCCCGGCTGCCTTGTTCACCCACGCATGGTCCGCACCGCCGGGCGCGACCGACACCCATCCCGCTCCGGTGGGCGAGCCGATTCGGTACTTGCCTTCAAGCTCCCTCGCTTGCAGCCAAGCGGCGGGCATGCACCCGGTCAGCAGCAGGGCAGCACTTGCCAACCTCATTCGAAGCTCCCCGTGATCCTCAAGAACACCTCTTCGAGGGCCTCGTTTCCGCACACCTCGGCCAGGGTGCCCATCGTCGCGATGCGCCCCTTGTGGAGGATCGCGATGCGGTCACACACCTCTGCGGCAACGGCGAGGGTGTGCGTAGAGAGGAAAACGGTACGACCCTCGGCGGCAATGCTGCGAAAGGTCTCCTTGATCTGTTTGGTGCCGCGCGGGTCGAGCCCCACCATCGGCTCATCCACGATGAGCAACTTCGGCTCGTGGAGTAGCGCTCCGGCGAGCACGAGGCGTTGCTTCATGCCGTGACTGTAGCTCTCGATAAGCTGATCGGCGTGGTCGGTGAGCCCCTGCAGATCCAGGACGGCGGCCAGCCGTTCGTCCAGGCGTGCGGGGAACATTCCGTAGATCTCACCGATGAAGCGCAGAAATTCACGAGCGGTGAGCTTGTCGTAGAGGTAGGGGCGGTCGGGGATGAACCCCATGCACCGCCGTGCCTCCACCGGGTCTTTCGCAAGGTCCTTCCCATCGATTGTGATGGTGCCTGCCGTGGGAGGGAGCACGCCGGCCAGCATTCGCAGCGTCGTGGTCTTGCCCGCGCCGTTGAGCCCAAGGAAGCCGAAAACTTCGCCGGCGCGCACATCCAGATCCAACGGTTCTACTGCTTGGAAGGACGCGTAGCGCTTTTCGATGAGGCGGGCGCGGATCATGGGGGTGGCTGCTTATCCGAAGGCAACGCCGGAACGGCCACCTCCAGACGAATCTTGCCCATCGTGCTCAGGATCTCGATCTGACGGTCCAGGTCGCCCGTGACCAACTTGAGGTGGGTTGCGTCGGCCGGGAACTGGCCGAAGGTGGGATCGATGGCAACCCATGATTCGCCAGGACCCAACTTCACTTCTGGCCAGGCGTGGTAGTACATGGCCGGCCCCAGTCGGGAGTTGTACACCAGGCCGGCGGCGATCCGTGAAGGGATGCCCACAGCGCGGGCCAGCGACACATACAGCGCCGTGTGCTCGTTGCAATCGCCTTGACCGCTCCGAAGCACGTCCAGGCCGTTCGGGATGCCCAGAGTGGGGACCTTCGTGACGTAGGCGAATACGAAGTCTGCGAGGCGTTTGGCGGCGGTGGAGCGGTCGGGGGCGTCGCCCACGACCGCGCGGGCCTTGGCGACGATCTCGGGGTGGGTGGAAGGGAGGGTCAACGAGGGCTCGTTGGCTTCGGTCCCCGCGACGGGGAGCGTGGGCCAGAGGTGGGCGGGGGGGGTGGAGAGCGTGACACGATCCCCCTCCACAACTTGAATCGTGCCTTCGCCAGGCACACTTCCGGGCGGTACGCCCAGCACCTTGAGGGTGAGGGGGCCGAGCGGCCGCGCGGGGTCGATGAAGCCGGTGAGGGGGGTGCTCGAGAGAGCCACCAGATCCGGCGCGGCTCCTTCGTCGACGGCCATGGCTTCCACTTTCGACATTCGCACGGAGCGCAGGCCCAACGCGCCTTCTTCTCGAAGGATGGTGCCTTTCCCGTCTACCAGGCGCCGGGTGACAACCCCGCCCGTATTCATCGAAAGCCAATGGCCGACCTCCCCATCGGGCAGGAGCTCGGGCGCCTCTACCGTGATGCGCATTGTGCTGGCCGTGACGGTGAGGGGGTCGAAATAGGGCAGCTCGAAGATGTCGCCGGGGCGAAGCTCCTTGCCGGCCAACTGGCGCGTGGCGGTGAGCGAGAGGGTGGGGGCCTCCGCCAGCGGCACGTCAACGACGCTCACTTCGCCGCCTTGCTGAACCTCCACATGTACCGAACCCGGCTGCACTTCTCCGCGGACCAGCACCAGGAGGGGCGAGCTGAGCAGGAAGTCGAAGCGGAGGAGACGCCCGGCGGCGTCGGTGACGGCGGTACCGCCCGTGGTGACCTGCTGGGTGGTGCCCATGGCCCCCAGGGCGAAGCTGCCGCGCTGCTCGAAGAGGCGCCCGCCCCCCTCGGTCGGGGATTCGCGCGCGACCGAGTAGCCGACGTGCGCTTCACCGATGAAGATGCCGGTCCACGATTCTTCGGCGGTCCCTGAAGTCAACGCCGCAATGTCGATCGGCCGAAGTGTGGATGGGGGCGTGGACACGGTCGCGACCGAGAGGGCCACGAACGCGAGCACGGCCAGGAACTCAAACGTTGGCAGGCGACCCACTGCCTCCCCGTATCCCGGCTATGATCGCTGCCGCGTGGAGTGGGCTGAATGGGTTTTTTCTTGATCGTCGGGGGTTGTGTGGGAGAGCCGGCGGTCATCGACACCGCCGCCTCACCCACCCTCATCGACAGCGCCGTGGATAGCGAAGCGGATGACGTGGGCGGGGACACCTCCGACACCGGGGCGCCGCCGGACGACACGGGCGATTCCGCCGCCGACGAAGCCGCCTACGCCGCCCTTTACGACGTCGCGGCGGTCACGCAGGTCGGGATCGAGATGACCGCGGCGGACGAGTCCGCGATGACCGCGGAGCTCGATGCTGCCTTGCTCTCCGGCACTCTCGACCCCGACCTGAGCTACTTCCCGGCGACCGTCACGGTGAACGGCGAGGTGCTCCCCAACGTCGGCGTGCGGCTGCAAGGTGGTGGGTCCCCGGTGGGCTGGGGGGAAAAGCCCTCACTAAAGGTGAAGTTCGGAGCGTTTGACGAGCCGATCCGCTACGCCGGCCTGAAGCGGCTGGTGCTCGACAACATGGGGGACGACCCGGCGATGTGTCGCGACGTGGTGGGCTTCCATGCCTGGCGCAGCGCCGGGATGCCTGCGCCACAAGCCAACTTTGCCCAGGTCTATCTGTCCATCGAAGGGGCGGCGGCCGTGTATGTCGGTCTCTACGCCAACCTGGAGGATGTGGATTCCCGCTGGTTGGAACGCAACTACGCGGACGACGCGGGCGATCTCTGGGAAGCCGGCGATAGCGCCGACTTTACCGAGCGCGGGCTCGCCCACTTCAGCCTCGTGTCCGGGGAAGGCGACACGCGCGCGCTCGATGAGGCCCGAAGCGAACTGCAAAACCACGGGGATGACTTCTACGCCGCCGCCGACAGCGTGCTCGACATGGACGCGTTCCTGCGCTTCTGGACCTACTCCGTGGCCCTGGGCAATCGTGACGGCTATCCCTTCCATCTCAACGACTTCTTCGCGTACCTCAACCCCGACGATGACCGTTTCCACTTCACGCCGGCCACGATGGAAGAGAGCTTTGACAGCGGCACTCCGCTCTTTGCCCGCTATGTAGTTGGAGCCATCGGGCAGTCGTGCCTCTACTACGACGAGGCCTGCGCCGACCGCTACCTGGCTGCCCTGAGCTCGGCGATCACCGATGTCGAAGGCGGAGACCTTGGGGCCTTCGCCTCGACCGTACAAAGCCTTAGCGCCACGGCGATGCAGGACGATGCCCGCAAGGTCCTCGACGGCGAATCCGTGACCACGTCGGAGGTGGAAATGGCGCGGGCCCGGCTCAACAACCGGATCGCGGTCTACCCGGAGCTGCTTCGGGCGGGGCTCGGGATCTGAACCACCCTACTTTAGGCTGTGCCCGATCCGTTCCAGCCGCGGGTAGCCGAGGCCTGGCATCCCCCCTTCCTTGCAAGGGTCGAACGACAGCCACACCACCTTCGCTTTGCCGCGGATATATTCGCGAGGCACAAACTTCCATACCCGGCTATCGGCGCTGTTGTCGCGATTGTCGCCCATGTAGAAGTAGTGACCCTCGGGCACCTTCGTCGGCGGCATGTCGGCCATCCGCATGCCCTTGGAGATGCCGTCGGAGTCCCGCTGCGTTTGCAAGGTCGTGTGCGTGACGGTGCCTAGGGTCTCTTCGTAGCTCGCCATCGACTGCGCAAAGCAACCCCGCACGTCCACATATTCATAATCTGGGTTCTGAACCCGATTTTGGGCCACGCCATCGATGTACAAGACATCGTCGCGCACCTCGACGGTATCGCCGGGAAGCCCCACCAGCCGCTTCACGTAGTCGGTGGTGCATGGTTGCTCAGGGCCGGGCATGAAGGGAAGCAGGTCCAGAGTCCAATCCTTTGGAATCCGCTTGATGCGGCACCAGGGATCGTCGCTGACGGTCGGCGGGTGGATGAACACGTTGATGTCGCCCCGCTCTGGTTCCCCCAGTTCGAGGATCTCGATGTTCGTGAACGGAATGCGGAGCCCGTACGCGAACTTGCTGACGACGATGAAGTCCCCGATGGCGAGGGTGGGCACCATCGATCCGGAGGGAATCTGGAAGGGCTCGACGACGCAAGAACGGATCATCAGCACAGCAAGGAGGGGCGGGCCCCAACTCCACACCACCTCCATGCACCACCGCCACGCATCCACGAGGCGGCCGCCCGACTTCGGAGGCTCTTCGCCCACGGGCTGCTGAAGATCCATGTCCAGAACGTCGCTCATTCGAACCGTGCTCTCGGTGGCGCGCGTCGTAGCACGCCCGCACGGCTTAGAGCAACGTGTGTCCGCCCTCGCGCGCCTGTCGCTCCCGCCCGATGCCATTCCCGCCAAGTCCGACGCGCTGCGTGCGGCCGTCGCCGCGATTTTCGGTCCGGACGATGATCTCTTGTTCATCCATCGGGCCATTCGAGAAGGCGATTTGTGGAGCGGGCACATGGCCTTCCCAGGCGGTCGTGCGGAGCCAGACGACGTTTCGCTGCTCCACACCGCCCGGCGAGAAACCCTGGAGGAGATCGGTCTTGATTTGTCGGAATCCCGGTTTTTTGGTGCGCTGACCCCGCTCGTATCGCCGCGCAACACCCCGAAGCGGCAGGTGAGCGTGGTGCCCTACGTGTTCAGCGTTCCGGAATGGCCCGACCTGGCGCCGAACGAAGAGGTGGCGGGTGTGGTGCGCTTCGCTTTCTCCCGATTCCTTGCTCGCGAGGCACGGGGGACCTTTCATTTTAGCTGGCAGGGGCTCGAGCATGAGCTTCCCTGCGTGCGTCTCGACGGCACGCTGCTCTGGGGGATGACCCTCCGGATGGTCGACGACCTCGTTGAACGCGTCGAGGCTTCGTGAGCTCCGCGCTGGCGGTTCTCGCCCTGGCGGCCGGGTGCATGCACACCCCTCCCCATCCCGCGATCGTGGAGCCCGCCACCGTGCGGCTCTCCGAGGGCCACGCCGTGCCCGATATTGAGGGTCGAACGTGCTTCTGGGAGGAGGAAGGGCTCTGGCTGGGGGAACGCCGCATCCTCGGTGCCGAGGCGCCCGAAGGCCACGACTGGTGCACCGACCTGACCGACCACTGGCGCACGCTTGACCTGCTCGGTCAGGACGGGCGCTTTGTCTCCTTGTTTGTCGCCGACGACCAGGGCGGCGAGGACTGCGGCACCTGGAACGTGGAATCCGGGCTCCGTGCGACCCTCGAAGAGTACGATGTGAAGCTGGCGGACAAGCGCATCAAGCGGGCCGAGCGGCTGAGGGTCCGCGGTGCCATTCCGGGCCGCTTCAGCCCGGACAGCTTCTTCGTGCGGGGCGGTCATGTCGTGTTCTGTTTGTTCGACCCCACTGGGGTTCGGCGGGATCTGGAAGTACGCTGAGGCGGCAGTCCGCGCAGGGCGGGCTATGGAGCGGCGATCATGGAGCGCAATCTTTTCCAGGAGATGAAGGTCGGCGCCTTCGTGCTGGCGTTCATCCTGATGATCGCCGTTGCGGCGTTCCTTCTGGGCGGGGGTACGGAGGCGTTCGCGCCAAGGTACAAGCTTCACGCGCAGTATGTGGACGTGAAGGGGTTGAAGCCGGGTGCCGTGGTGCGCTTGGCCGGCATCGACGTCGGCGAGGTGACCCAAGTGGAGCTCGCCCCGAACCGTGCCGATGGCAAGAACGTACATGTGGAGCTAACGATTCGTGAGGAGTACGGTCCCCGCATCACGTTGGATTCCATCGCGGGAATCAGCAACGTCGGCGTGCTGGGGGACAACATCATCTGCATCACCACGGGCACCGAAAACACCGCCCCCCTCGCCGACGGCGCGGAGATCCAGTCCTCGGAAGCGCTCGACTTCGTTTCCTACGCCGATCGAGCCACCGCCATCGTGGACAACGCCGCGAGCGTTTCCCACAAGGTCGATCTGATGCTGGGCTCAGACGAATCAGCAAAGGGCGCGAAGATCGCCGATAGTCTGGCCCACCTGGAGGCGATGCTGGCCGAAGCCAAAGAGGGCAAGGGCCTGCTGCATGTCTTGGTGTACGACGAGGCGGCGGCGCGAAAGCTGAAGGACATCCTGGCCCATGTCGACAGCGTCGTTGTCGATGTCGCCGACATCACGGCGGAGATCCGGAACGGCGATGGTCTCGCCCACGCCCTGATCTATGGCGATGGCGGCGATGCGCTCGCCTTGCAGCTTGGCGAGTTTGCGTCGGAGATGACCGGGATCGTGACCGACATCAAGACGCAGCCTTCGGCGCTGCACAGTCTGCTCTACGAACCGGCCAACGCGCAGACGATCGACGATCTTCGTGCCACAGTGCGCGAGCTGAACGCGGTGGTGGCCTCGGTGAACAATGGCGAAGGGTCGCTCGGCCTCCTGGTCAAGGACCCCCAGCTTTACGAGGACTTTCGGTCGCTCCTGGGCGGGGCCCAGCGAAATGCGCTGCTTCGGGCCTACATCCGTTCTACGGTGGCCCACACGCGGGAGGAAGATGGGGGTGCCTGGGAGCCCCCGGTCGGCGACCCGAACTCCGGCGGCAAGTAGCGGATGGAAGAGGGAGAAGTCGTGGCGGACCCTTCCCTTTCGCCCGGCCTGGTTTGGCGCCTGCTGAGCCCGCGGCGACTCTCCCTTCGGAACGCGGTCCTTCGAGGAGAGAGGCGGACCTTGTACCTACTCTTTGGGATACTTGGGCTCCTGTTTTGGGCGGGCCTGTTTGCCCTGATGCTGGTCCTGGTCAACCGGTTCTGGGAGATCAGCGGGCTGGGGCCGGTGCTGGCGACCCGGTTCCTCGACATCCTCCTCGTCAGCCTCTTCGGCATGCTGGCGTTCAGCAACGTGATCACGGCATTGGCCGTTTACTATCTCAGCGACGATCTGGAGCTGATCCTGTCGTTGCCCCTGTCGCGCCCCACCTTCCATTACGCCCGGTTTTTGGACACGCTGGCCCAATCAAGTTGGATGATGGCCGTCTTTGGCTTGCCGGTCTTCGTGGCCGCGGGGATCGTCGCAAGCGCAGGTTGGCACTACTACCTTTCGGTCGCCGTGGCGCTTCCCTGCCTCTTGCTCATCGCGACGAGCCTCGGCATCACCCTCGCCACGTTCCTTGTGAACGTCTTCCCTGCTCGACGCACTCGCGAGTTCATGGTTGTCGTCGGCGTGCTCATGCTGGCGCTCCTCTTTGTTGCGGTGCGCACGCTTCGCCCCGAGCAGTTGGTCGACGCGGAGTCCTTCACTTCGCTCGCGGAGTACATGGCAGTGCTGAATCTTCCGCTTCCGCAGCTCTTTCCGCCGCGCTGGGCGGGTGAGCTTCTGGGGAGCACCCTGCTCAACTCTCCGGTGCCGTGGTCGGCGGTGGGGCTGCTGGTGACCGGCGCGCTCTCGGCGATGGCGCTCGCGCGGTGGGCCACGCGGAAGGGGTTCGATGGCGGCTGGGCCCGCGCCCAGGAGGCCCGTTCCGCACGCTTCTACCGCTCCCCGATCTTCGACAGGCTCGCCGCTGTCTTGCCGCAGGCGTGGCGACCGATCGCAGCCAAGGATCTGCGCGTGCTGGCGCGGGATCCTGCACAGTGGTCGCAGGTTTTTCTTCTGATGGGGCTCTGCGCCATTTATCTGATCAGCGTACAGGCACTGCCGATGACCGCGTTCCGAGGGGCGCAGGCCCAGTGGATTCGCGAAGGGTTCACCCTCTTGAACCTGGGCATCGGGGGATTTGTGATGGCGGCCATCGCGGCCCGCTTCCAGTTCACGGCGATTTCCCGCGAGGGGAAGTCCTGGTGGGTGCTCCGCGGCGCCCCCGTGGACCCTTTGGTGGTGTTGCGGGCCAAGGCTGCATTCGGGCTGGTGCCCATGGTGCTTGTGGGCGAGGTGGTGGTGGTCGGCAGCGGGTTCCTTCTCGAAGCGCGCCCCGTCGTTCTGGCCGCGGAAGCGGTGCTCACCGCGCTGCTCGCGTGGGGCATCTCCGGCCTGGCCTCCGCTTTCGGTGCGATCTGGCCGGACTTCACGAGCGAGAACGCGGCGCGGGCGGCATCGGGGCCTGCGGCGGTGTTCTTCATGGTGCTGGCGCTGGTGCTGGTCTTCGTCGTGTTGGCGCTGTTCTTTGGGGCCGCGTACCTTGTGGTACAAGGCAACGTGGCCACGGCGGTAGCGCTGTGCGTGGCCGCGGTCGCAGTGTGCCTGTTCGTGGGTCACTGGCCGCCCCGGCGTGCCGCCGCTATCCTTTGGGCAAGAGGTCTCTCGTGATCGCTTGGCTCGCGATGTCGGTGGCGTTTGCCGAACCCCCCACCTCGGCCCGAGCCCGCTACCAGTACCTGGTGGCCGTATGGGAGCGTGCCCACGGTCACGATGCAGCGGCCGCGGTCGCCGCGCGGACGGCGCTGCTTCACGCCCCGTCGGCGGCCGCGCCTCGGGTGCTTTTGGCCGAGCTCCAGGAGGGCGAGCCGGGCACGTTGCTCGAACGGCTTCGGCTGCTGGAGGCGGCCGTGACCGACCCTGCCGCGAACGCCCATGCCTACACGGCCCTGGGGCGGGCACGCGCCGCCAACGGGGACATCGAGGGTGCGGTCGCGGCGTTTCGAGAAGCGGAAATTCGCGGCGTAATTCCATGATATATTGGCTTCCCGCTTTACTTCTTCTGGCCGGGTGCCCCGTGGTTCTCCCCGCCGCCCCCGACGTGGTCGATCCCGCCGCGCTGTTCGAGCGAGCCCGGACCGAACCTTCGCCGCCGTCGAGCTACGCGACCTTCTCCACGGTGATCACGGTGGGCGCCCAGCGGCTGACGGCCAACGGCACCCTCGTCGTCTCGCCCCCCGACCGCTTCCGGGTGGAGCTTCGAGGGCCCATCGGTCCCGCACAGGTCGTCGTGACATGCAATGGTCACGACGTCCGCGCGTACATCGCATCCGAAAACACCTATTACATCGCGGTGGATGCGGATGGCGCGCTGGGGCGGGTCCTGGGCGCGGGGGAAGCAGTGCGCGGTGCCGCTGCGGCGACAAGCTTGCTGATGGGCCGACTTCCCGCCCTCGACACCGTTCCAGCACTTTCGGCGTCCGGCAGCGTGGCCACCGCCACTTGGACGCGCGCAGACGGCGCCCGCCTCGCCCTGGGCGTGGACAGCCGTACCGCACACCTGACCGACGCCACGGCCACAGATGCCTCCGGAGTCCTACTCTTTTCTGGTAAGTGGGCGCCAGACGCGTGGCCGACAGCCCTGGGGGTTCGTTTGCCGTCCCTCGGCGTGGCGGCCGACCTCCGGTTCAACGAATGGAAGGGTGCCTCCCCCACGGATGCAGCCTTCTTGCTGGTCCCACCTCAGGGAAGCACGGTGCGGGACCTCACGCTGAGCCCGCCTCCTTAGTAGATCAGGCAGCTCTTGCGCGCACGTTCCCATTCACCGCGGCCGCTGTCCCACTGCGCGCAAAGCTCGCCCAGTGGCACCTTCGATTCCAGGGCGAGTCGGCCTTCGCGGCTGCCCAGGAGCAGATCGATGGCGATGGGGTTGTTCACGAATTCGTAGGTTTCGGTGCGCCACCGGAACGATTCGGGAGCGGCGCGGAGCGCGGCTTCCAGGACCACGAGTCCCAAAAGGAGGGCGTTCATCGCGTGGCGATCCTGTACGAAGATCTCGATGCCGTTGCAGGGCACGCCCGCGAACTTCTGGAAGCGGGGTTCGAAGCAGGCTGCGCGGAAGGCCACGCCCTGGAGGCCCGCGTCGTGGGCGCCCAAGCGGCACAGGCGTTGCATCTCTCCAGCATCGAGCCAGGGGGCGCCGACCAGGTGGAAGGGGCGGGTGGTGCCGCGCCCTTCGGAGAGGTTGGTGCCTTCGATAAGGCACATTCCCGGGTAGATGCTGGCCGCATCCAAGGTCGGCATGTTGGGGGAGGGGAAGACCCATGGCAGGCCCGTGTCGTCGTACCACGAGGTGCGGTCCCAGCCTTCGCACCGCACCACCTCCACATCGCAGCGAATTCCGACGACGTCCCGGAAGTAGTAGGCGAGCTCGCCCATGGTCATTCCATGGCGCACGGCAAGCGGAAAGGCGCCCACAAAGCTCTCGAAGCCGGATTCGACCACGTTGCCTTCGAGCGTGACCCCGTCGATGGGGTTCGGGCGGTCGAGCACGAGGATTCGCGTTCCCGTCGTGGCCGCGACCTCCATCATGAAGCCCAGAGTGGCCTGATAGGTGTAGTAACGGCTTCCGATATCTTGAATATCGAATAAGAGAATGTCGATGTCGGCCAAGGTTTCGGGCCGTGGGCGCAACGTGTCGACCGTGGAACCGTAGAGGGACACCACGTCGGGGCGGGACTCGTCTACCGAGATCATGTCCTGCGCGGTGGCGTGAAGTCCATGTTCGGGCGTGAAGATTCGCTGCACCTTGGCGCCTGCGGCCGCGAGTCGGTCGAGCAGGTGGTTGAGCGAGGGATCGACGGCCGTATGATTGCAAGCGACGCCCAATCGCTTCCCGCGGATGGAGTCCAGATTGTCGAAGAGTCGTTCCAACCCGGTTCGTACCATGCATCCCTCGTGTCGCACGGATATCTTCGCGTTCATGTTGCTGCTCGCCCTTCTTGGTGCCTGTGATCCGGTTGTCGAAGGCCCTCATGCGCTTGCGTTCGACGGTTCGCCAGATTGTGGGACCGTGGATGGCGTCACCGCGCCCGCGGCTTCCTTCACCGTGGAAGCCTGGCTGCGTGGGGATCCCGATGCGAGCGCGGATATGCGTCCGATTGCCCTCTGGAACGACGTGTTCAACATCACGCAGCGTGACGATGGTCAGGTGATCTTCACGGTCGGCGAAGGCGGGGATGATGCCGTGGGTGCCAGCTACGGATTCACGCTCATGGATGGGGTTCTGCATCATGTGG
>CAMBIK010000004.1 GCA_945867435.1 Klebsiella pneumoniae | reverse complement strand
CCCAATCGAATCTGTTTCAACAAACTTCACTGGCTCTGAAGTAGTTCTCACCGCTGCCACCAATCTAAATAAACGCATCATCTCTGAAGTACTTGCAATGATGATGCGTTTATTTAGATTGGTGGCCGCGCTCAGCGGAGCCGCACGGTTCATCGCCAGCCTGGCACCCTTCCGAGGGCGAATCGAGGTGGCGTTGGGCCTGGTCCTGGCCGCGGCGTGGAGCGTCGGCGAATGGCAGGAGCCGCACCAGCGGTCCGCGGTGCTGGCCCCCGGCTTCGAACGGCAGGCGCTCCCCGTGGGAAGGGCCTTGGCACTCCACTTTCCCAGCGGAGGAGGGGCGGCAAGCTGTCTCCGCGAGGTGCTCCCCTACGCCGGCATGCGCTACTGCCCGAACACGACATGCCCGTTCACGGATGACGAGTCCGGCTACCGACGGTGCATCGCGATCATACGCCAGGAATGTGGAGGTTCCGGCGACATCCCGCTGGTGGTGACCGATGCTCTCACGCCCGAGCAGTGCCCACCCAACCGCGTACACTTCGAAGCCTGGGTGGAATCCGTGCTCGAGCCGGTGGCCACCGTGGGGGGCAGTCGGATCTACGCGATCCCGCGCTCCGGGGACCTCTGAGCGGATAGATCGGCAGCGATGTCTCTTACCGCCGTCGTTCTCGCTGCTGGGTTGGGAACCCGGATGCGTTCTCCGCTGGCCAAGGTTTTGCACCCGATCCTCGGTCGGCCGATGGCGGGGTGGATCGTGGGCGCGCTTCAGGAGCTGGGGGCCGAGGTCGTGGTGGTGGTTCATCACGACGAGGCGTCCGTGCGGGCGGGGCTCGCGCCGTGGTCGCCGCGCTTCGTGCGCCAGTCCGCTCCGCGTGGCACGGGGGATGCCGTCGCCGCGGCCCTCGAGTTGCTTCCGCTTTCGGGCCCGGTCGTGGTCACCGCGGGCGACACGCCGTTGCTCACCGCGGCGAGCGTTCAGCGGCTGCTCCGGGCGCACCAATCGGGGGTGACCGTCGCGGCGTTCGAGGCGAAGGACCCGGCCGGCTACGGTCGCATGGTGCCGGGGATCGGGATCGTGGAGGATGCGGCGTGTACCGCCGAACAGCGGCTGATCCGGTTGGTGAACAGTGGTCTGTACGTCTTCGACGCCGAGGTGCTGCGGGACCGGTTGGCGAGCCTCCAGCCGCACCCTCCGAAGGGCGAACTCTGGCTCACCGACCTGGTCGATGCCCAATCCCGCATCGTGGGGGACTTCGCGGAAGACGAGTTCCTCGGCGTGAACGACAAGGGGCAGTTGGCCGAGGCCCGTGATGTCCTCCGCAGGCGCACCAACCGCGCCCATGCCGCTCGTGGCGTGGAATTCTCTGGGTTGAACGATGCGAATGTGGATGTGTCGGTGGAATGTTTGCCGGGGGCCAGCATCGGTTTCGGGGCCGTGATCGCCGGGACCAGCGTGATCGCGGGGGAGATCGGGCCAGGCTGTGTGCTCCACGACACCCGCGTCGATGCCGGCGCTCGTGTGCTGGCGGGGTCCGTGTGCGAGGGGGCTCACGTTCATGCGGGGGCGGTCGTCGGCCCCATGGCGCGGCTTCGTCCCGGCGCAGAGATTTTGTCGGGCGCCCATATCGGCAACTTTGTCGAGGTGAAGAACGCCGTCGTGCGGGAAGGCGCGAAGGCCAACCACCTCGCGTACCTTGGGGATGCCGACGTGGGCGCGGGCGCGAACATCGGGGCCGGCACCATTTTTTGCAACTACGACGGCGTCCGCAAGCACCGCACCGTCATCGGTGAAGGCGCGTTTGTCGGAAGCAACAGCGCGCTCGTCGCTCCGATCGAGGTGGGAAAGGGCGCGATTATTGGTGCTGGAAGCACGATTACTGAGGATGTGCCCGCCGATGCCATCGCGGTCGAACGCGCGCCGACCAAGATCACCCCGAGCAGCGCCGACCGGCTCCGGCGCTACTATCGAAAGGCCGCGGAACGGAGTTAGCGACAATGGGGATGGGAAGCGACGCGCTCACGGAGGGACTGAACGAGGAACAGGCTCGGGCCGTGCGTTCGCTCGACGGGCCTTTGCTGATCCTCGCGGGCGCAGGCTCTGGAAAAACACGTGTGCTAACCAGGCGTATCGCCAAGCTCTTGGAGCGCGGAACCGTCGGCGAGGGTGCGTTTGCGCCCTGGTTGCGGCCCTGGAACATCCTCGCGGTCACGTTCACCAACAAGGCGGCCGCCGAGATGCGCCACCGCGTGGAAGCACTGGTGGGAGAAACCGCACGACAAGTCTGGGTTTCCACATTTCACTCCACCTGCGTGCGAATCCTTCGCCAAGACGTCGAGCCCCTGGGCTGGCGGCGCGACTTCGTAATCTACGACGACGACGACCAGCTGCGCGTGCTCAAGGCCGTTTTGGAGGAGCTGCGGCTCGACCCCAAACAGCTTCCGCCCAAGGGGGTGCGTGGGCGCATCGACCGTCACAAGAACGGGCTCTCCGTGGGGGAGGAAGTGCTGCGGTCTGACCCGTTTCCGCGCATCCTCGACCTGTACTCGAAGCGCCTGAAGACAGCGAACGCCTTCGATTTCAACGACCTGATCAACAAGGTCGTCGAACTGTGGGTTGCCCATCCGGCCATCCTCGCCAAGTGGCAGGAACGCTGGAAGTACCTCATGGTCGATGAGTACCAGGACACCAACCCGGCTCAGTACGCCTTCCTGAAGTTGCTGGCGGGAGAATCCAGAAATTTGGCGGTGGTTGGAGATGACGACCAGTCCATCTACCGCTTCCGGGGTGCCGACTTGCGGAACATCCTGGAATTCGAGGTGGACTTTCCCGGCGCCGCCGTGATCAAGTTGGAGCAGAATTACAGGAGCAAGGGGAATATCCTGAAGGCGGCCGCGGGGGTTGTCCGCAACAACAAGTCGCGGAAGGAGAAGACCCTCCGCACCGATGCCGAAGACGGCCATCCCGTGCAGTTGGTGGTGTCCGACGACGAGATGGCCGAGGGGGATGACGTGGTCGCGCGGATGATCCGGTTGCAGCGCCCGTGGAGCGACTACGCGGTGATCTATAGGACCAACGCCCAGAGTCGTCAGATTGAAACTTCGCTGTCTCGCAACCGCATCCCCTATGTGCTTGTCGGCGGTCGCAAGTTCTACGACAGGGCAGAGGTCAAGGATATTTTAGGGTATCTTCGCCTTGTCAACAATCGGGATGACGACGTTGCGCTGCTGCGCATCGTGAACGTGCCGACCCGCGGGTTGGGGGACAAGGCCATCGCCGCCCTGAAGCAAGAGGCGGCTACGCATGGCATCAGCCTCCGGGCCGCCGCGCGCACGCTCGGGGGTACGGGAGGGCGTGTGGGCACCGCCTATTCGGTCTTCACCCTGCTCATGGACCGCCTCGAACGCGCGGCGGAAGTGCAGCGTTTGCCCGACCTCGTGCAGTACGTCGCGGAAGAATCCGGCTACCTCGCGATGCTTGAGGCCGAGGACAGCGACGAGGCGAAGGGCCGCGCAGAGAACGTGCGCGAGCTTGTGAACAGCGCAGCCGCCATCCTGGACGAGCCCGACGACGATGGCAACCCCGTGGGGCCTGGCCCCATGGCCCTTCGCCATTTCCTGGATCGCGCCACCTTGTCCGGGCAGTCGGATGAACTGCCCGACGAGGGCGGCGGTGCCGTGACCCTGCTGACCGCCCACCTTGCGAAGGGGCTGGAATTTCCTGTGGTCTTTGTCATTGGGATGGTCGAGAAGTGCTTTCCACATGCCCGGGCCGAGCTCGAGGATGACATCGAGGAGGAACGCCGGCTGGCCTATGTGGCGTTCACCCGAGCCCGCGAGCGGCTCTTCGTCACCGCGCCTCGCCGTCGCCGCAGCCTGGAAGGCTGGTTCGCAGACACGGTGCTCTCCAGGTTTATTGCTGAGATACCAGAATCTGCCCTCGCCGGCCACGATGCCATTCGGGGCAGCGTGCCGGTTTTCCGTCCCGTTGCCAGCGGGCTCGGCCGCGGTACTCCGGCGCTTCCCCCCTGGCGGTCCCCGACCAGCTCGCCGGCTGGTAGCCCCGCGCCATCGGCGGCCTTCCGACCGGTCGCGGCGAGGCCCCCGGCTTCCGCCGCGAAGCCCCCGCCCATCCGGCCGCCGGGGCTGCGAACGATGGTGCCCGACAACCTCGATCGTTTCACGGTGGGCGCGGAAGTGCTGCACCCTCTGCTCGGCACGGGTAGGATTCACATGCGAGATGGAACCCCCACGAACCCCCGACTTACAATACACTTCGCGTCCGCCGGACCGCGAACCGTTTACGCGGTAAGCGCGGCCCTTGAACTGGTCATCCCTGCATAGGAGCACCTCGACTTGATCGTTTCCTGCGAGTCGTGCAAGTCCCGCTACAAGCTGGACGATAGCAAAGTCACTGGCCGCGGTGCCAAGATCACCTGTCCCAAGTGCAAGCACGTTTTTGTCGTGCTCGCGCCAACGGCATCCTTGGCCGACGCGCCTCGGCCGGCTTTGCTCCCGGTGCCCGGTGCCGGCAATGAATGGGAAGATGACGAACCGACCCGAGTCGGGCGCGAGGAGGCTGAGGCTGCAGCCGCGGCCGAGGCCGCTCGCGCCGAACCGGCGGTGCCCGCGGGTCATCAGGTGGTCCGGCCTCGGACCACCACGGCTGCCCCTGCCGCCACTCGGGAACAGGTCGCCGCCCGCGCAGCCACTCTAGACTTCCGAAAAGTCGGTGTTAGCGCTTGGAAGGTCAACGTCCGAATCGGTCTGGTCTACGACTTTTCCGACATCAAGACCCTGCGCAGGTACATCCAAGACGGCCGCGTCACCCCTGCCGACGTGATCAGCCACGATGGCAAGTCCTGGAAGCCGATCGGAGAGATTCCCGACCTCGATGTCTTCTTCGTCGAGTCCTACGAGCGCCTCGCGATCGAATTTGCAGCCAGGCCGGCGCCGACAAAGGAAACGCAGCCTTCTCCGACCGATCTTGGCAACGTCGCTGCGGCGTTGGCCGCTGCCGCTGCCGCCGACCTGGACGATGGTGCGGCCGGGCGCGCCTCCGGCCCCACCTACGCCGACCCCTTCGATGCGATGAAAAAGCGGCAGCGGGAGCGTGGGCCCACCCGAAAGGCTGCCGCGAAGGGGTCGCCGTTGGGGGGTGTGCGTATAGCCATCGTGGTGGCGGTCGTCGCGCTGCTCGCCGTCGGTGGTTGGTGGTACGCCAGCCAGCCTCCGCCCGCGCCGCCCGTGGCCGCCGTGGTTCGCCCGCCTACAAAGGGGGTGAAGTGGGATGACAAGGAACCGAAGCCTCCCGCACCGCGCCCCAACCGTGACCCGGAGGAAGTGCCCGTCGTCAAGGTGGATGATGGATGCGTGATGTTCACCAAGGAAGGACTGTGTGTGACGGGCTTCGGCGGTGTGGCCGGCGCGGCTCCTGTCGCCGGGCGCTCGCCCTCCGGGGCTGGGGCCGTGCAGGACTCGAAGGCTCCGGTCGCGCAGGTGCTCACCACCTCGCCAACGGACAACGAGGCCGTCGGGGATGCAGCGATGAAATCCAAGGACTACGACACTGCTATCCAGGCTTTCAGGAAGGCCATCGCCGAGGGAAAGGGCTCGGCCAACGTCAAGCTGGGGCAGGCCCAGTTCCTCAGCGGCGATGAAGCCGGCGGTGCCGCCACCTTGAACACGGCGGCGGCTAGCCAAAAGCGAGCATACAAGGTACTCGGGGAGCTCCTCGAGGCCGCCGGCGATGTGGCCGGTGCCAAGGTCGCTTTCGGTCAGTACTTGGAATCCGGACCCAGCGACGCCACGGCCATCCGGACCAAGCTCGCCGCGATGGGAGGATAGCGTGGACGTCACCTGCCCACGCTGTCGGATGCGCCACCATGTGGATCCGCCGCCTGCGGGGCGGGCCCGGTCGCGTCCGCTGCGGTTTCGGTGCTCCGACTGCGGGCACACGTTCCCCCTGGTTTCAGAATCAGCCGATGGTGCGCTTCCGGCGGCGGCCGAGCCCCCGTCGCGGTCGCTCACCGAGCCGCTGCCCGTTGCGCAGGGAGAACGCGTAGAGCAGGTCAGGGTGGCGGGCGAGGTCTACGACGTGGCCGATCTCGCCACGTTGCAGCGTTGGGTTTTGGAGGGGCGCGTCGATCCTGCCGATGAGGTGTGCGAGCCCGGCAACCGCTGGACCACCCTTGGCGACCGGCCCGATTTTCACCTGTTCTTTGTGGCGGCCTCGGCCCTCGGCGTTCCCCGCGATGCGCCGATGACTGCCTTCGTGGAGGCCCCCACGGCTCCCGAGCACGACCCCTTCGCGCCGCCGGCCGAGTTTTTTCTTGGGGACCGGCCCCGAGGTGTGCCCCCCCGTCTGGATTCGCTGCCACCCTCCCTGCTTGGGCCGAGGGATGAGGATCGAGCGAAGGATGAATCTGCCGCGCTGCAGGCTGCCCCCGACCCGCTGCCCGTGCAGGCAGAACCCCGGTTCATAGGCTTCCAGTTGGGTTCGGACACCGATCCGCAGGAAGCGACCGTGGAGGAAGTTCGTCCTGTCGAACTCGACATCGCGCCGATCCCCTTGGGCGGGCAGTCGCCGCCGTCGCGCGGCGATCTGGCGGACGACTTCATGCTCGCGGGGGTTTTGCCCGAGTCGGCCCCGCCGACTCTGCCGCCCGATTTCGGGGATGGCCCTGTCCCCGTGACCGTGGTCCCGCGCCTGCCGCGCTCGGTGCTCGACGATGACCCCTACGAAGAGCCCGTTCGCGTGGGCCGCGGCCCTGAATGGATGATCGGAGGCGCCCTGGGCCTGGCGGTTTTGCTGGCGTTCGGCGGTTGGCTTTTCGCTGGTCCGGAAGGCGAACCCGAGCGCGAGAAAGCGGCATCGGCATCGGCCGAGGCGGGGGCCGAAGTGGTGGCTGCCCCGGTCGAAGCAGCGAAGCTAGAAGCGGAGATCGCAGCGGACGAGGCGGAGCTTTCCGCTCCTGTCGAGGAAGCGGTGGCGAAGCCTGTGCCGCCCCCGAAGCCGGCGGTCGCCGCGGTGCCCCCGCCTGTGCCGAAGCCAGTCGCGGCACCCAAGCCTGCGGTCGCGGCACCCAAGCCTGCGGTCGCGGCGGTGCCCCGTCCCGCTCCGAAGCCTGCGGTCGCGGCGCCCAAGCCCGCGGAAACGGGCGGCTCGGCGAAGTCGTTGACGGCTCAAGGGTGGAAGGCGATGGACGACGGAGATGCCAACGCTGCGCACGGCTTCTTCGCCCGAGCGTTGCAAAAGAGCCCCGGCTCGGCGGGGGCGCTGTACGGTCGGGGCTATGCGAACGAGAGATTGGGCGACAAAGGTAGTGCAAAGTCTGATTATTGCTCCGCTTCCGCGAAGGCGGGCGCCGACACTGAGCTGGTGAGGGAACTGGAGAGCGGGCTTCGTCGGGTCGGCGGCCCCTGCTAGCTCCTGCCAGGCCTCCCCTCACGGCCGCGCATGCGATAGGCTTGGCGGGGAGACTGCCATGTCCAAGGACCGGAACGCATCAGAAGAAGAGTACTTTGTTCGCTTGGAGCGCGAGGAACGGGCGCAGGCCCAGGTCGCTGCCGAGGCGGCGCGTGGCGTGGCCGAGCTCGCTGAACAGAAGCTCCTGCACGCGCAGCGCTGCGGGAAGTGCGGCGGGCTGCTCACTCCCCGCGACTTCCGCGGCGTGGAGATCGATGTGTGCGAGGCCTGCGGATGCGTGCTGCTCGACCCGGGAGAACTGGAGCAGCTTGCTGGCAAGGATGCGAGTGGGGCGCTGGCCGGAATCGCATCGATGTTTCGCTTCAAGCGCTGAGGGCGCTACAGCCCCATCGTGCAGGTCAGGTAGGCGTCGAGCAGCGTCAGGTCGGTGTCGTAGACCCCGCCGCCGATCGGCATCGTGGCCTCGACGAGCACGCGGGCGCGCACGCGGTCGGCTTGGCGGATGAGATCGGCCTCCGAATCGAAGTTCGCGTCGGTTGGGGCGCCATACCGCGTGTCGGTGTTGTTCACGGAGTGGCAGGATGTGCAGTAGGTGGTGAAGAACCCGTGGGCGAAGCCGTCCCACGTCACCTCGCTGACTCCCACGCAATCGGGGTTCGCGGATTCGAGTTCGTCGCTGACGCAGGCCAGCCCGAGTGCAAGCAGGATCATGCGATCAGGGCCGTGATCGGCGTGGTCTCTCCCGGGTCCACATCGCCAAGTGCAAGCAGTGAAGCTCCAAAGTTGGATGCCAAGATTCCGATTCCGCTATCGCTCACTGCGCCGGAAGCGTAGTCGGTGTTGGCACCGTAGCCACTGGTGTCGAAGCCGCCGATCACCTGGCCGCCCTTCACCCCCGCTCCCAAAACCATGGCACTCGTGAATGTCCAATGGTCGCGTCCTGAGCCGCCGTTGAGCTGCGGCGTGCGTCCCATCTCGGAGAACACGACGATGACCGTTTCGTCGGCCAGTTGCCCGCCGTCGGCGGCGGTGCGGCTGTCCAGGTCCTCGATGCCCTTCGCCAGCAGCTCGAAGAGTTCGTCGAAATGCATGCCTTGCCGCTCGTTTTGGGCGTGCGTGTCCCACCCTTCCGAGCACCAGCCCTTGTACTCAATGAGGGCGCTGCGAGCGAGCCCAAGCTGGAAGACGTCCCACACCGCGGACATCTGGTGGGCCAGCTGGAAGCATCCTTGCGCGTAGGAGCCGATGTTCAGGGTGTCGAGGTAGCCCTTGAGGGCTTCGGCATCGTCGAGGGCGCTGGCGGCCGCGGTGGCGATCGGACTGGTCGGGGCGGCTGCGCCCATCCGCGCCCGCACATACCCATCGACCAGCGCTTCCCGCTCGGCCGAAGGCGGCGCGTAGGGCCGGTCGGTGCGAATGAGTGCTTCCCCGGTCAACAAGTTGGTCAGTTGGCCTTCTTGCCCGACCCGCACCACCCGGCTCGAGTACTTCGCGGTGAACGCAGTCCCGCTCAGCACAAAGTAGGGAAGGAGGTACGTTGAGGTTGCCTTTCCGGCCAGGATGGCACCCCAGTCGTCGGTCTGGCCTTCGGGACTGCCGGTCATCATGATGCGGCGGCAGCGCTCGTGGGTCACGCTGCGCACCTCGATGCCGTTGATGACCGCCGTTCTCGGTGCGTAGTTTTCGAAATAGGCGCGCACATTGGGCCGCATTTCGTTGTCGACGAAGGTGATCCCCCCGACTTCCGCGGCCGTGCTGTTCGGTTCCATGTCCACGACGGTCGACCCGAAATTAGGCTGAAAGCAATAGGTGGTATCCCAACCGCCCGAACAGTGAACGAAGAGGAAGCGGCGGTTGGGGCCGGCTACCGCGTCGGCCACGCCGAACCGGGGGACGAGCAGCCCGGCGGCGCCAAGGCCAAGGGCGGCGCGGCGGCTGAGGTGGAGAGGGGAGCGTGGAGGCATTTAGTAGCTCACGAATTCGGGGTCGCGCAGCATCGCCTCGATCACGGCCATCCAGGCGCTTGCCTCGCCTTCCACGGCAAAGACGGCCGTCCAAAGGGCACCCGTTTCGACCACCCAGGCGTCGTCGGCGCGGGCGGCGAAAAGGCGCCAGTGCAGCGTACGAAGTTGCTCGTCGAAAACGGGATCTCCAGGTCGGTCTTCCCCTTTTGCCGTGAGCACGGTTGGGGCCTCGGCGTCGAGGTCCCGCAGCACAAGCGTCTCCGCCGCCGCTTGGGCGAAGCGCTTGTTCACGAGCTCCCACGTCAGCCCCGGAGAGCCCTGGGCGCTGGTGACACTGTACCCATCCACGCCCCCTCCCAAAACACGGTACCCTAAAATATCGTTCTCCAAGCCGACATAGTTGCGCTGTCGCCAGTCCAGTCCCGCCAGATCTTCCAAGGCCAGGCGCTGCTGGTTCGGGCTCAGCAGCCTCTCGACCACTTCGCGTTCCTGCGTGGCCGCAGAGGCGTCGGCGGTGAAGCTCTCTGCCGTGTACTGTTTCGTTTCGAGGACATCGAGGATGAGTCCCTTCGGGGTGGCTCCGTTGGCTTCGAAGGTGGACCACAGCGTATCGATCGTGTCGTAGTCGGTGAGGTCGGCGGGGCGGCGCCAGTACTGTTCCGCGAAGCTCTGCGCGGCGCAGTGGTTGAAGCGCGGGTCTTCGCTGATGTACCAGCCTAGGTCGACCAGGCCCCCGGTTGGCGTGCCGTACCACCCTGGCGTGGTGTCGAGCAGCTCGGGGCCGAGGCGTTCCCGTTCGGGGTGGTAGCTCTGCATCTCCCACGGATTGTACTGGATAGTCCACCAGAATCCAAACATGCTCGCCGCGATCGGGTCGACTGCGGCGTGGCAAGTCACGCACCCCGGCACGGTCTTGATGGCGGTCTCCGGGTCGATCGTGTCGTTCCGTGTGAACTCGATCGGTCGGCCCAGAATGTCCGTACACAGCAGGAGCCGCGAGATGGCGGCGACGCGCCCGCGGCTCTTGTTGGAGATGTTGGTGACGTAGCGCCAATAGAAACCGTTGGTCGCCAGCACGCCCGCGGCCGGCCGGCCATCGGTGTAGTGGGTCTCTTGCCAGCCGGTCGCCCCTTCGGGGTATTCGACAGGCCAAAGCTCGGCCATCATCTCGTTCAGCATGGTGTAGTCGGCAGTGACGATCTCGCTCCACGGCCGGTCTTCCGCCACCACATGGGCGATAAGCCGGAGGGGTTCTTCCCCGATCGAATGGTTGAAGCGGTCGGTGTCCGGATCTTCGAGCCCGTAGTCGGTCGCGCCCACCTCGTACACGTCCATGACCGTGTGCCAACGCTCGGCGAGCAAGCCGACGAGCCGGTCTTCGAAATTCTCGCTTGCCATGTACTGCGAGGTGAAGGCGCGGAGCTGGGTGGGATCGGCCTCCACCGCGTCTAGTTCTTCGGTGCTGGGCAGCGTGCCCTGGAGATCGAGGGAGATTCTTCGCAGCAGGCGCGGCGCGGGCAAGGCGACAAGCTCGGCAGGCGCGGCTTCGGCGACGACCGGCGTTGGCTTCGGCGTGTCGCACCCTTGCAGGAGCATCCAGAGGGCGGCGCTCACGGGGGCCCCGTGCCGATTTCGGCCATGCGGCCCAGGATATCGTTGAACGACAGGTCAAACGCCGGCCCGACATCCACGCACACCCGACCCAGGGCTTCCCGGCCGTCGAATACGATATCCCCGCAGGTGTCGCAAGTGGATTCGTCGTAGGTCAGGTCGTACCAATAGCCGGCATCGTCGCGAATGCCGATGGTTCCGGATGGCTTGCCCGGGCATGCGGTGTTGATCGAAAAGTCGGCGAAGCCCACCGATTGATCGCCGACCGTGAAGCCGCCGTTTGCCAGCAGGGTCCAGTTGTCGTCGCGATCAATCGTGCCGGACAGGTACGAGCCGGTGCTGGCGCCGGCCTGCATCCACAAGTCATCCGCACCCGGGTACGCGTAAGTGCCCAGAATCTCTGCGGTGTAGGTGCCAGCTTCGCCGGGAATACCGGTGAACTCGAACCGCATGGCCCCACCGAAGATGAACCGCTGGTCGTCCAGGTCGCGCATTGACCCGTCGGTCTTCATGTCTTCAAGGTACTGGTCGAGGAGCCCATCCCCATCCTCGTCTGTCCAGCTCGCCAGCCCGCTGCCAACGCCCTGGTACCAGTAGCCGGAATCGGCGGTGCAGCCTTGAGCCTCGAACACTTCCAGAGCGCCGAACTCCCAGCCGCCGCCGGGACAGATTTCGTCCCCGTGTAGCATGAACTCCCGCCAGGTGTTGATCGCAGGCGGAGGCAGGGGAAGCCCGAAGCGAACGCCTTCCTTGAGCGCATTTGCCGCCTCTTCTGCGTTGTACGCGGCTGTCGGATGACGTGGCCGCGACATCTCGCTGCTTCCCATCGCGCCCGAGTCGTCCTCGGATGGCGCACCGCATGCGGCGATGAAAAGCACAGGCAACATGGGGTGGGAGTATAGCCGCGATTCCCGGGGTTCGCTCCGGCGGCGGTCGCCCCGTGTCAGTAAAGCACAGCTTCCTCGGTCACGGCGAGGATCTCTTCGAAGGTGGTCTCGCCCCTCGCCATCTTCTTGATGCCGTATTCTCGGAGGGTGAGCATGCCGTCGTTGAGGGCTTCGCGCTTGATGTCCTGCGCCGAGGCGCGCGCCTGAATGAGCGTTCGCACCCGCGGAGTGATCGGAAGCACTTCAAAAATGCCGGTCCTGCCACGGTAGCCGGTCCCCCGGCATCGTACGCAACCCTGCCCCCGCTTCACCCGAAGTTGTCTACCTTCCGCGCCTCGAATGCTGAGGGCATCCACCTGTTCGGCAGTGAGCGCCTCATCGGCCGCGCATGCCACGCAGATCTTGCGGACGAGCCGCTGGGCGACCACTCCCGTGAGCACCCCGGACACCAGGAACGGAAACACGCCCAGGTCAAGCAGCCGGGAGACGGCCGTGGCGGCGTCGTTCGTGTGGACCGTGCTCAAGACGAGGTGGCCGGTGAGCGCGGCCTGGATGGCGTTCTCTGCCGTCTCGGGGTCGCGGATCTCGCCGACCATGACCACGTCCGGGTCCTGGCGCAGCACGTTCTTCAACGCCGTCCCGAACGTGAAGCCGATCTTGGGCTGCATCGCGAGCTGGTTGAACTGCTCCTGCACCATCTCAATCGGGTCTTCCAACGTGCAGATGTTTAGCCGCGGGGAGGCGATGTGGTGGAGGGTCGAGTACAGCGTGGTGGTCTTCCCGCTCCCGGTCGGCCCCGTGATCAGCACCATCCCGTTCGGGCGTCGGATCATGTTCTCGTAGAGAGTGAGCTCGCGTGGAAAGAAACCCAGGTCCACGAGCGACTGTTTGAGAACGGCGGGGTCAAAAACTCGGATCACCACCTTCTCGCCGAAGGCGGTCGGCACTGTGCTTACACGAAGCTCGACTTCGTCCTTGCCGATCTCCGTTTTGAACCGGCCATCCTGCGGCCGGCGCTTCTCGGCGATGTCCATGCGCGCGAGCAGCTTGATGCGCGAAACGACGGCGGGATGAACGGTTCGCGGCATCCGATGCACGACGTGAAGCACGCCGTCGATGCGCATGCGCACCAACGCGTCTTCTCGCTTCGGCTCGATGTGGATGTCGCTGGCGCGCTGGTCGTAGGCGTAGTTGAGCAAGTACCAGACCGCTTGAACCACGGGTTGGTCGTTGGCTTCCAGCTCGTTCATCCCTGAAACGCGGTACAGCGCCTCCAGGTTGGCAATGTCGGGAAGGTCGTTCGACAGCTCCGCTTCGGCGGCGCGCATCGACCTCCGGAAGCCGTGGAACTCAGTGATCACGCGCATGATCTCGGACTTCGGGGCCATCATGGGCCGGATCGGCTTGCCCTTGAACTCCGCCAGTTGCTGAAGCAGCACGGTGTTCCACGGGTCCGTGAGCGCCACGGTCAGCTCTGTCGCCGTTTCCGACACCGCGACCACCAGGTTCTTTTCGGCGAACGGCCCGCCAAAGGCTTCCACCACCAGTCGAAAGTCGAGCTTCAGCGGGTCGATTCGGGTGAACGCGTGACCGAGGCTGCGCGCCATGACCTCGGTGATCGTTTCCTCGTCGAGCAGGGATTCTGGTGAATCGAGGCGACGAAAGCGGAACGACGCCACAAGCTCCGGGTCGCTCACCTGGTAGCTTACGCGCTGGCGGCCAAGGAGGCGGCGCAGCTCGGCCCTACGGTCGAGAAGCAGGTGGCGCGCCTGCTCTTTTCCGCGATTGATCACATCCTGCTTCTGGCCCGCATGGAGCAGACGGGCGGCCACCAACATCTCGAGAATTTGGACGAGCGAGGGAGCCAGCATCCCCACAGGGTATCGCAACCTAGAACTCTCCGGGGTTCAGCTCGGCGAAACGCTCGATGAGGCGTCGAGATTCTTCATCCAGAACCTTGGGAACCGTGATCCGCACTTCGACGTGGGCGTCGGTCGCTTCCCCGGCGGTGTCGGTCCTTCCCTTGCCCTTCAGGCGAAAGCGCGCCCCTGAGCTCGTGCCCGCCGGGATGGAGAGGCGAACGCGACCCTGAGGCGTGTCCACTTCGACTCGCCCGCCGAGCACCGCCTCGGTGAACGCCACGTCTACGGCGAGGACCTCATCCACCCGACTGGGCTCGGGCCGCGGCATCTTCATCCGTGGCCCGGCCCCCACGATGTGAAGGGTGGCCACCAGATCGCCGTAGGGGCCGCCGCCTGCGCCCGCGTGGCCGTGCTTGGGCACGCGAAGCTCGTCTCCATCGCGCACATCCGGAGGGACGCGAAGCTCGTGCAGCTCGCGGACCAGCACCAGCGTGTGGCCGTCATCGGCGCGAACGTGCCGGTCGTATTCTACCGTGACCATTCCACCACTACCAAGGAACGCACTGGAAAAGTTGGTGTTCACGCGGACATCGCCGCCCGCTTCAGGCTCGGCCCGCCGTTCTTTACCCCCCCCGCTCCGCCCGCCTCCTCCGCTCGACCACCCCGCATCGCCGAAGCCGAAGCCGCGTTTTGGGGTGCCTGCGCCTGGCTGGCTTTCGCCGGCGCCGGGCCAGGTTTCTGCGGCGGCTGCGGCCTTGAAGTCGCCAATCGGGTCGTGCTGGTGCGCGGTGGTGCGCGGGCGGGCGCCGGTTGCGGCAGCCTTGGCCGAGCCCCGCTTGCCAAAGCCGAGGTCGACGCCCCCGAAGTCGTTGAAGATGTCCTCCAGATTGATGTCGTTCCCCGCGGCGGCGGTAGCCTTGTTGCCCACCCCGCCGGTCGCCGGGGTGCCGGCGTGCTTCCAATGCGTTCCATAGAAGGGGCTGGATGAGGAGGCGCGTTCGTGGCGGCGGTCGTAGGTGCTTCTGCGCGCAGGGTCGGCCAGCACCTCGTACGCTTCTCGGATGGACTTGAATTTCTCGGCGGCCGAGGGGTCCGCGCCGGCACGGTCCGGGTGGACCGCGTGCGCCAGCTTGCGGAACGCGGCCTTGATTTCCCCCTCGGAGGCGGCCGGGGTGAGCCCCAGAACTGCGTAGTAGTCGCCGCCACGGGCCATTCGGCGCTCCTATGCGCAGCATAGCGCACCGATCCGCATTGACGCAGCGTTCGGACGCCGCTTAGACTAGCTGAAAGCGCGCTGCGTGAGAGGAACCGATGCCGAAGTACACGAGCCCGACTGGCCTCTCCTGCAGTTTCTGCCATAAACCCCAGCGGGATGTGGAAAAAATCGTCGCGGGCCCCAACGTGTACATCTGTAACGAGTGCATCCGCCTCTGCCTCGACATCATCCGCGAGAACAAGAGCAGCACGGGCATCACCTTCGGTCAGGGAAAGATCCCCGAGCCCAAGCGCATCAAGGGCTTCCTGGACCAGTACGTGGTCGGGCAGGAGAGCGCCAAGAAGAAGCTGGCGGTGGCCATGTACAATCACTACAAGCGCTTGGAGGCCAATGCTGCCCGCGGCACCAAGGGCGGAGACGAGGTGGAGGTCCAGAAGTCCAACGTGCTGCTCCTGGGTCCCACCGGCACGGGAAAAACCCTGCTGGCGCAGTCCATGGCGCGGCTTTTGGACGTGCCCTTCGTCGTGGCCGATGCCACCACGCTCACCGAGGCTGGCTACGTCGGCGAGGATGTCGAGAACATCATCCTCAACCTGTTCCACGCATCGGGCAACAGCGTCGAGAAGACCCAGCGCGGCATCGTTTACATCGACGAGGTGGACAAGCTCGCCAGGAAGAGCTTCTCCAGCTCCGTAAGCCGGGATGTAAGCGGTGAAGGGGTGCAGCAGGCGCTCTTGAAGCTTCTGGAAGGAAGCAACTGCAACATTCAGATCAAGGGCAACAAGAAGCTTCCCAACCAGGAGTTCCTGCAGATCGATACGACCAACATCCTGTTCATCTGCGGTGGTGCCTTCGAAGGCATCGAACGCGTGATCCAGGACCGTATGGGGCATAAGACCGTGGGCTTCGGCCACGAGCGAGCCGAGGCAGGTGAAAAGACCGAGGCCCTGATGAAGCATGTGCGCACGGAGGATCTGGAGCGCTTTGGGCTGATTCCGGAATTCATCGGTCGGGTGCCGGTCATCGCCTGCATGAACGCGCTCAGCGTCGATGACATGGTGCATGTGCTCACGGAGCCGCGCAACAGCCTAGTCAAACAGTACCAGAAGCTGTTCAAGTTCGAAAAGGTGAAGCTCACATTCACGCCCGAGGCGCTGCGCGCCATCGCGGAACGCGCCACGACCCGCAAAGCCGGTGCGCGCGGCCTCCGCACGATCATCGAATCCGTGATGCTGGACATCATGTTTGAACTGCCGAGTCAGGACAACATCAAGGATGTTGAAATTACCGAGGATGTGGTCACCAAGGGGGCCTCGCCTCGGCTCGAACTCATCCGCGAGCCGTCGGCGCCGGTCGCCTGATGGAACCGGGGCTTCTCGTCGCGAGCCCGCAGATGCACGATCCGAACTTTGAACGCGCCGTGGTGCTGCTCGTCCAGCACAGCTCACAGGGGGCGTTGGGTCTCGTCGTGAACCGCGAGGCCCGCGTCCGGGTGGGTGAGGTGGTCTCCCATCTCGACCTGCCGGGAGGCGCGTCGCATCTTCAGCGCCCAGCCTTGTGGGGCGGCCCGGTGGAGCGCGGCGCCGGTTTCGTGGTGTACAAGGGGCTCAGTCCCGAGGGGTGGTGCGCGGGCAACGTGGCGATCTCCCCGAGCAAGGAACGCCTCGCCGCGCTCATCGGTGCCGGTGCGGATTTCCACCTCTGTCTGGGCTACGCGGGCTGGGGGCCGGGGCAACTGGAGCGCGAGCTGGAAGAAGGAAGCTGGGTCATGGTGGATGCCGCGGCCGAGCTGATTTTCGACGCGTCGATCGGGGATCGCTACGACCTTGCGCTCGCCAGCCTCGGCGTGGCCCCCGAGCTGCTGTGGATGAACCCGGTCAGCGAGTAGGCGAGACCGTGGCAGCATCGTCCGGAGCCGTGCCTTCAGGAAAGATCAGGCTTTCTGGAGGATAGTCTACGTTCACCAGGTACAGCCCCTCGGGCCTCGCGGTGCGCCCGGCCCGCTTGGGGTCGCACGCCGCAAGCGCCGCCGCCAGATCCTCCGGAGGCCGCCTGCGCTCGCCGATCTCGATGAGCGTACCGACCATTCGGCGTACCTGGTAGCGAAGAAACCCGTTGCCGTGGAAGATGAAGTGATGCTCGTGCCCTCCGGCGGCGACGTGCTCGGCTCGGGTGATCGTGCGTACCGACGACTTTGCGTTGCAGCCGGCTCCACGAAAGGTGGAGAAGTCGTGGGTGCCGACGAGCACCGGGATCGCGGCCTCGATGGCACCCCAGTCCAGAGGCCGGCTGCGGTGCAGCGCGAATCCGGTGAGGAAGGGGCTGCGCTCACGACGGTCGTACAGGCGGTACCGATAGGTCTTCCCCGTCGCGGAAAAGCGGGCGTGGAAGGTGTCGGGTACGCGTTCAGCCACGACGATAGAAAGCTCGGGCGGCAAGGCTGTGTTCAGCCCCAACCGCAGGCGATGGGGATCCCGTTCGATCGTCGACCGAAAGCTCACCACCTGCCCGAGCGCGTGTACGCCAGCGTCCGTGCGCCCGCTCGCGTGAACGATCACCCGCGGCACGTCGAAGTGCTGGGCCAGCGCGGCTTCAAGCGTGGACTGAACCGTGACCTGGTTTGCCTGCGTCTGGAAGCCGGCGAAGGCACGCCCGTTGTATTCCAGGATCAGCCGATAGGTCGCCACAAGTTCAGTAGTCGAACTTGAGACCGATCGTGAGGTCGGTCGAGGTGAAGTCGAGCGTGTCGGCACCGAGGGTGTACGTTTGGCGGTACTCGGCCACGAGGTAGGTGTCGTTGACGCCCGCGAAGCCCTCCAGGCGGCTGGCGGAGCCTGGGTCGACCGAATCGAGGAGCAGGCACAGCCCGCCCCCCCAGTGCCAGCCGAACGAGCCGGCCGTGGTGCTGCCGCCGCCATCCGCGTCGTAGGGGGAGACCCAAGTCTCGTTCCAAAGCCAGAAATCCCCGCCCGCCCGCACGAACGGAACGACCGGCTGTTCCTTCCAACGGTCGAAGCGCAGGGTCACATCCAGCGCGAGCGGGAGCACGTTGAGCGTCGTGGTATCCCCGGAGGCCTCGCCGGAGGAGGTGGTCTGTCCACCTTCATCGCTGTAGAGTCCGAATCCAAAATCAACCTCGGCGTAGTTGCTCGTCCAGCCGAGATCGGTGCGCAACAAGCGATTGTCGGACGCGCCAAAAATCGAAGTCAACTCCTCGGATTCCTGGGTGAGGAAGGTGCCGTAGCGCAGCTCAAAGTTCCAACTCCGCGACGTGAGATCGTCTTCATGCGGCTTCGCCTGCGCGACGCCGGGCGTGGCCAGCACCACGAGCGCGAGGGCGGCCGTGGTCCCTGCGGCCTTCCTCCCCGGGCCTCGCCGAAAAATGGCCGCCGCCGCCGCGAGGCAGCCCATCCAACCCGCGCTGGCCAGCGGAAGTCCGCACCAGCTTTCAAGGTCGAGGCGCTGGGACAGGGAGGAGGTTTCTTCGGGCGTGACGGCGTAGACGTCGGACATGGGGCTCTCCGAATAGGTGCCGTCGTCGGCGTCGATGGCGCGGGCGGCGACGTAGTAGGTGGTGCCGTTGGTGAGGCCGCCGATCAGGCAATCGAAGACCCCGAACGCGTCGGGTTCGTTGGAAAGCACGCCGGGATCGCGGTCGGGGCCCACATAGGGCGGACCAAGGGTGGCGTAGTCGCCGCTTTCGAACTCCACCGTCGTGAGGTAAACGGTGTAGGATTGGGCGACATCCAAGTCAAAGGCGTCGAAGGTGACCCGGACCGACTCGTCGCCAAAACTAACGGTCGAAGCGTTCACGGTGGGGGCCGGGGCGGGTTCATTCACGTCGATGTAGGCGCCGGCTCGACCGAACTCGGTGGCACCCTGCGCGGTCACCGTGACCTCCACGAGGTAGCGGCGATCCGCCCCGGTGGTCGGGAGCTGCACGGTGGCCGTGACCTCTGCACCGGCCTCAACTTCGCCGGAGGCCCCTTCGACCTCTTCGGGTACCACTCCAGCGCCTGCTTCCTGGTAGTTGACCTGGTAGCTCCCGGTGATGTCGGAAGAGAACGTGATCGTGAACTCTTCTTCTGCGGCCACGTCTGTGGCGGAGACATCGGTGAGGGTCACCCATGGCAGGTCGGTCAGCACCCAGGTGCCGCCCGCCGTCGCCGCGAAACCATACCCGTTGATGCCTGCGATCTCGGTGGCACCGCCGGCCTCAGGGATGGACGCGATCTCCTCGCCCAGCGTGGTGCCCCCCGCGTAGATGAAAACATGGAGGCTTTCGGCTTCTGCGATACCCAGCCATCCGTTCGCGGCCAGACCGCCGATGCCGGTCGCCGGGCCGATGTCGGGCGAGCTCGGGGCAAGCAGGTCGATCGTGCTCTGGTCGTCGCTGAGGTAGGCGGTGGACCCGGTCGAGCCGCTGTTGGCGAACCAGGTGGCCGTGCCGCCATCTTCCGTCCAGACATCCTCGATGGTGAGGTTGCCTTCGTTCTCGGTGCTGCTGCTGGGCGTGATGGTAGATTCGCCGATCGAGATTCGGGAGAGCTGCGAACCGCCGTGAGCCACATACATGTGGGAAATCGAGTCGCCTTCCTCGCCCGTGCTTCGGCGCACGTCCAGGTCCTCGTAGCCGCTGTCGGCGAGATCCCCCGGTTCGGAATAGCGGGCGATGAAGGTTTCAATCTCGTACCCCGTGGCTACGGGCCCGGAGCCTTCCACGTCGAGCACCGCGTACAGCGTGCCGCCATCGGCGGCGAGCCCGAGCGGAGTGCCTTCCACCGGCGTTGAAAGCAGATGAACGGGTTCTTCCCCCTGTGCCAGTGCCCACTGCCCGATCGCATCTCCCGAGAGGCCGGCGAACAGCATCGGCGCAGCGCTGTTCCCGCCGAGCGCCACGCCGCCGGTCGCCGTTGCGCCCGAGGGGATGGCGACGTTGGTCACGGTCCAGGTGGCCGTGTCCATCAGCTCCAGCTCGCCCCCGCTGGTGATCCAGGCCACCCACTCCCCTTCCGCGCTGACCGCGAGGTCCTGCACGGGGGTGGTGCTGGCAGCCACGGCGGCGGCGCGAGTGGGTTCGGCCAGCACCGGGAGGCAAAGGGCCAAGAGGGACAAGCCGATCATCACGCCTCCAAGCTTGAAGTGAGCCCCAGCGCCACGATGGCCTCGGCCAGCGCGACCGGAACGGCCGCACCGGCCCCCGTCACATTATCGGCCGCGATCCAGACATGAACGCCTTCGCCCGTGGGGTCGGCACGCACACCGCCCCAGTACACCGGGCCTCTTCCCATGACCTTGCGTGGCCGGAGCGTGCGCATCCGGGCGGCAGTGGCGAGACCGGGTGCATCGCGTAGGGCGGCTTCCACGGCTTCGGCGCTGTCCACACCGCGAATGTACAACGCGGCGGTCATCCCCGAGAACACGGGTTGCGTGCAAAGCTGTACAGCGATGCGCTTGGGGTTGGTCCCTAGCAGCTCGGACACTTCCGCCGCGATCAACTGCTCGCGAGGGCTCCATTCGCCGGAGTCGGCATCTTCGGGAAGGGTGTCGAACGCGAGGCCCTCCGAGAAGAGGCGCCGCGGTGGATCCTTCAGGTTGAAGGTGGCGACAACCTGTTCAGAAAGCTCCTCGTTTGCAGCCCGGCCGTAGGCGTTGGCCGGAAGGTTGATGAGTCCGGTTACCGAGTGGGCACCCAGGGGGAGGAGCGGAGCCAGCACGCTGGTCACGAGCCATCCGGGCGCCGAAGGCGTGCGGGCTCCTCCAGCCCGCGCCAACGCTGCTTCGGGCAGAGGCCGGACTCCGGGAAGGCAGAGCGGGGCGTTGAACACGCCCGCGCAAGCATTTCCCACGTCGATCACCAGCGAACCGCGGGAGACGAACGTGGGCACGGTGCGGTGCGCCACGGCCGAGGGAAGCGCGCTCAGCACCAGAGCCGGCCCGCTGTCGGCGGCCTCGGCGATCGGGCGCACATGAAGGGTTCGACCTCCGAATTCAACGCTTTCCCGGCGCATGACTCGGGAGGCGTAGGCGGAGATGTCGGCGGTAGCCAAGGCACTTTCCGCGAGCCGTGCGAGCAGGGCCTCGCCGACGCTGCCGGTGGCACCCAGGATCGCAATGGTAGGTCCAGTCATCCCACGGGGGCTAACGCCCCGAACGAGACGGCGCTCACACGTTCCGGTGCGCGTCCAGGATCGCATGCATGCGTTCTTTGCCGCGCAGCTTCATCCTCTTGATCCTTCCCATTTCGCGCCGCTCGGCTTCGGAAGGGTGGTGAACGCCCCCCAGACGCGCCAGGTCTCGTTCGAAGGCCTGGTGCCGCCCCCACAGGTGTCTGAGTTCGTCGTTCTCGACGGCGAGGGTCGAAAGAAGATCGAGTTCCGTAGGCTCCATGCACGCTCCGGTGAACGCCTAGTGTAGCAGAACGGGGGGGCGAGCGTCCGGTTCTCGCACATACTGAGGGGTCGCTCTGGCGGGGTCCAGGTGAGGCAGCGAGGCAAGGAGGGGGCCGGCGGCCCGAAGCGCTGCATCGTCCGGCAAGGGCACACGCTGAAAGGGGATCCCTAAGGCTTCGAGCGCGTCGATTCCCTCGCCCACGACGGCCGCACCTTCGAGTCGGAGCGAACCGGGGTCGGCGTCTTCGGGGGGCCCCAGCGCCACGGGGGCTGCGCCACGGGTGTCGAAAGACTGTGTATATAACCTTCCTTTTCGTGCGTCGAGCACCGCGACCACATGCGGGAGCCCCGGGGCCGCCGCCGCACGCAGCGCGAGCGTGGGCACGGCGAGTACCGGCACCCGCCGGGCTTCTGCCAGCCCCAGCGCATGCGCCATCCCCACGCGCAGGCCGGTGAACGCGCCCGGCCCGGCCACCACGGCCACGGCGTCCAGGCCATCGAGGAATTCCAGCGCCCGCGCCATGGCAGGGGTCAGCCAGCCATCGGCACCGGCTGCGAGTCGCGTGGTCTCTACGAACACGCACTCGCCGGCTCGATAGGCTGCGACCCCGATGACCGGAGCTGCGGTATCCAGGAGCACTATCCGCACTTCGGGACCCCCTCTGCGGGGGCGGTTGCATCCTCGCTCGGCGAGGCACACTTCTGCACATCCCACACGCTGACCACCAGGAGCAGCGACACGAGGAACAGGAGTCCTACCTGTTGAAGGCGCTCCCGCACTCGCCACGGCAGCGGCCGCCCGCGGATCCATTCGGCTGCGTAGGTGACGATCTGGCCGCCGTCCAGCACGGGGATGGGCAGGAGGTTGATCACACCGAGGCTCAGGCTGAGCTGGGCGAAGACGCGTGCCGCGAAGAACAGTCCTTGCTCCGCTGCCTTTCGGGCGGTGTCGAAAATGGCGACCGGCCCGCCGAGGTTCTTGGCGACCGGTGCTCCTCCGGTGATCATCTCGCCGATCTGCTCCACCATGAACGTGCCGATGGTCCAGGTTTCCTGGCCCGCCCGCTTCATCGCGGCGACCAGGCCGTAGGGGCGGGGCACGTTGGCGGGAGGGAGGAATTCTCCGCCTGCACCGAAGCCAACGCGGGGAATATAGATGTAGCGACCGAACGCATCGACGTCCTGGATCACGTCGGGTTGCATCGTAAGGGTGAGGATGACACCTCCGCGCCGGAGCACGAAGTCCAGCGGGCGAGGCGTGGTGGCCTCCGTCGGCTTTCCATCGACTGTGGCCCCGACGGCCTTCAGCACGTCTACGAAGGTGTGCACGTCGCGATCGCCCACGCGGAGGAGTCGATCCTGCGCCTTGAGCCCGAGGCATTGGGCCGCCGAAGGCCGACCATCGGGCAGGGGTCGAATCACGCCGATGCTCAGCGTGGCGCTCGTGAAGCCCCAGCGGGCCCACGTGTCGTCGTCGGCCGCGAAGCGCTGCGGGGACCAAGTGGAATCGGTCTGGAGCGCAACGCGTCGGCCTTTGCTGCCGTCAAGTTCGCCGAGATCGAGCGTGACCTGGTCCTTTCCCGCGAGGGCGCGCACGACATCGCTCCATGTACGCACCGCGGCCCCATCCACCGTGAGGATGCGGTTGCCGGTCGTCAGCCCCGCGCGCCCGGCGGGAGAGCTTGGATCATCGACGACCATTTGCGTATCCGGCGCGCTGTCGCCGAGGCCGAGGCTCGACGCGTACACGGGCTCTCCGGCCGGGGTCGCGAGGGTGAGCGATACCTCAGTGCCGTCGCGGTCCACCTGGAGCGGGAGCGTCCCGCCTTCGAAGGCGTGCAAGGCCTCGTACACATCGATCCAAGTCAGGGTTTCGGTGCCGCCCACACCGACAATGCGATCGCCCACTTGCACCCCGGCGAGGGCGGCGGCGCTGGCCTGTTCCACGCGGCCGATGTCGGCGCGAGGCTGTTCCTCGCCGGCGACGAACAGCGCCGTGAAGACGAAAAGCGGGAGGATCAGGTTGGTTAGCGGCCCGGCCGCGACGATGAGCAGGCGTTGCCAGGCAGGCTTGTGGATGAAGGATCCTTTCGCGTCGATCCAGTCCTCGTCCTCGTTTCCGGAGTCCGCGAAGGGGTCGGAGCCCACCCAGCGCACATAGCCGCCGATCGGCAACGCCGACAGCCGGTAGTCCGTTCCACCCCGTGTGAAGCCAAACAATCGTGGACCCACCCCGATACTGAACACTTTCACAGATACGCCGCACCAGCGAGCGACCAGGAAGTGCCCGCCCTCGTGGATGAGCACCAGCGTGCCCACGAGGAGCAGCATCGAGATCAGGGTTCGGGCGCCAGTGAACAGATCCAAGGGGGGGCCTTCTCGAGTGATGTTAGCGCAGCTGCAGCCAGATCGAGAGCAGCGGGGCGGTGAACAGCAGCGAGTCGAGTCGGTCGAGGATCCCGCCGTGGCCTGGCATGATCCAGCCGGAATCCTTCACGTCCCAGGCGCGCTTCAGGAGGGACTCCGCCAAATCTCCGACGATTCCGGCGACATCGAGCACCATGGTCAGCACGATGCACTCGATGACCCCGAAGGGCAGGTTCCCTAGCTTTGCGAAGGCGAACCCTCCCGCGGCGGAGATGATCAGGCCTCCCACCGCACCTTCAACGGTCTTGTTGGGAGAGATCCTCTCGAGGAGCTTGGTTTTTCCGAAGACGCGGCCGGCGAAGTAAGCGCCCGTGTCGCCCAGCCAGGTCGCGGCCAGCAGGTAGAGGATCATCGACATTCCGTCTGTACGATCCCGCAGGAGCACCAGCGGCGCTAGCAGCAGCGGGGCGTACACCAGTCCGGCCACGCTCCGAACGGCCTGGGCCCCAGCCCGCGGCACATCCCTCTCCATGAACATCGGGACCAGCAACCCCGCCATCACCGCGACGCCGACTGCCGCCAATGGCAAGGGTTCCGGTGCCCGCAGGACCGCAACATGCAGCGCGACGCCCGTGGGGATCAGGAAAATTCGCATCCAGCGCCGGGCATGAGGCTGGCCGTGCGTGGCCATGACCGCCCATTCGTCCATGGCAATGGCCACGACGATGGCGACCAGCACCCCCATCCAGAATCCGCCGACGTACAGCAGGGGCAGCACGATCGCCAGGCCGATGGCGGCCGAGAGGATGCGTGGGCCCACCTACGGCTCCTTTCGAAGTTGGGCACCCGTCGCGCCGAAGCGACGCTGACGCCTGCCAAAGGTGTCAAACGCTTCCTCAAGCTGCGGGCGGCGGAACTCCGGCCACAGGGTCTCGGTGACGTAGATCTCTGCGTAGGCGAGCTGCCAGAGCATGAAGTTGCTGAGCCGCAGCTCCCCGCTCGTGCGGATGAGCAGGTCGGGGTCGGGGAGTCCCGCCGTTTGGAGCTCTGCGGCGAACGCAGCCTCGTCGATCTGGTCGGGCCGGATGCGCCCGGAGGCCGCCTTCTTGGCGAGCGATCGCGCGGCCTCGGCCATCTCGGTGCGCGAGCCGTAGGAGAGGGCGAGCGTGAGCACCATGCCCTTGTTCTCGCGGCTGGCGTGCATGAGCTCCTTCAGGGCTGCTCGCACCGCCAGGGGCAGGCGTTCCAGCTGCCCCACAGCGCTGAGGCGAATGTCATTGGTCAGGATTTCCCTGCGTTCCTGAATGAGGAAGCGGGCCAAGAGGCCCATGAGGGCCGCCACTTCCTCGGCCGGCCGCTTCCAGTTCTCGGTGGAAAAGCTGTACAACGTGAGCGCCTTGCAGCCGAGCTCCCGACAGGCTCGAGTGATCTCGCGCACGCTCTCGGCGCCCGCTTCGTGGCCGCGCACGCGGGGCCACCCACGGGCCTCCGCCCAGCGGCCGTTGCCGTCCATGATGATCGCGACGTGGGTGGGGACCTTCATGGGGAACCCGACTAAAGGTCGAGGATCTCCTTCTCCTTCTTCGCTCCTATCTCATCGACCAGCTTCACATGGGCGTCGGTGGACTCCTGGAGCTTTTCGAGGCTCCGCTTGAGCTGATCCTCGGTCAGGTCGCCGTCGTCTTCCGCTTCTTCCAGCAGGCCTTTGTAGTCGCGCCGCACGCCGCGCACGCGCACCTTGGCTTCCTCGACATGCTGCTTCACCACTTTCACCAGCTGCTGCCGGCGTTCGCCCGTGAGCGCGGGGATCGGAATGCGGATCACCTGGCCATCGCTCTGGGGATTGAAGCCGAGACCGCTGACCGCGATGGCGCGTTCGATGTCCTTGATGGTGGTTTTGTCCCACGGGTTGACGATGAGGAGCCGCGCGTCGGGGGCGGAGATGCCACCGAGCTCTTTCAGCGGCATCGTGCTTCCGTAAGAGGCCACTTCGACCTGAAGGTGCTCCAGGAGGGCGGGGGTGGCGCGGCCGGTGCGCACGCCGACCAGCTCGCGCTTGAGCTGGTCCATGCTCTTCGACATGTCGGCGTTTGCAGACTTGATGTATTCGTCGCTCATGGGTTGGCTCCGGTCGGCTTGGGGGTGTACACGCGGGTGCCGACGGCCTCACCGAGCACCACGCGCCGGATGTTGCCGGGAACGCTGAGGTCGAACACGATCATGGGTGTATCGTTTTCCATCGCGAGCGCGATGGCGGTCGCGTCGGCCACCTTGAGCCCGCGCTTGAAGGCATCCATTGGGCTGATCTGCTCGAAACGAATGGCATCCGCGAACTTCTTGGGATCCTTGTCGTACACGCCATCCACCTTCGTGGCCTTCAGGATGACTTCTGCGCCGATCTCGGCTGCGCGGAGCGCGGCGGCGGAGTCGGTGGAGAAGTAGGGATTGCCCGTGCCCGCGGCGAAGATCACGACGCGATTCTTGGCGAGGTGGGCGATGGCGCGCCGCCGGATGTACGGCTCACAAACCTGTTCGATGCGGAGCGCGCTCATCACGCGGGTGTAGCAGCCGCGCTGTTCGAGGGCGTCTTGCATCGCGAGCGCGTTGATGACTGTTGCGAGCATGCCCATGTAGTCGGCGTGGGCACGTTCCATGCCCTTGGCACTGCCCGTGACGCCGCGGAAGATGTTTCCGCCTCCGATCACGAGGCCGAGCTGAACGCCCATGGCCTTGACCTCGATGAGCTCATCCGCCAGCCGGCCGAGCACCGTGGGGTCGAGACCAAAGTCCATATCGCCGGCGAGCATTTCGCCAGACACCTTCAGGAGCACGCGGCTGTATACAGGTTTGGGTGTCACGGCCGTCGCTTATCGCGGCCACGCCTTGCGCGGCGACCCTGATCGGAGCCGTTCGGCATCAGTCCAGATCGATCCCCGTCAAAAACGTGGACCCGTTGGCGGCGCCGCTGGTGCGCACGCAGAGCCTCCAGGAGATGGCCCCGGCTGGAGGTGTCCAGCGCACATCGGATGGCGCGATGTCCGCCGTGCCTTTTTTCGAACCCAGGTTCTCGGATCGCGTACCGGCGAGCGCGCGAAGGTCGGCGCCGAGCGCACGCGCCTCGATGCGTGACCATGTGGGGGGGGTTTCTGCGTTCACGGTCACGCCGCGGGTGACCCGGCCGGTGATCGGCCCGGCTGCGACGAGGGGGGGCGTGCACACGGTGCCCGCGGCGCCGTGGCCATCGCCGATGCGCAGTCCCCCGGCTTCGGGCACGACCACCCCCTCGGAGAGCCAGCCTGCCGGAAGACCGTCCTTGAAGGCGAAGCGTTGACCGCCGCTCCCCTGGGCGGCCTTCTCGACCGCCGGCTTGGCGGCTGTTGGCTTGCTTACGGGTGTCGGCTTGACTGCCGCTTTTACGTCCGGCTGTGGCGGAGGCTCGACGGGAGTGGCTTCTGGTTCCGGCTCTGGTGCAGCCTCGGGCGCCTCAGGGAGCGCGGTGGCCGCCCGCGGGGCCGCCTTCACCTCCGCGGCGTCGGTCTCGGCGGCGCGGGTCGCCCAGGCCAGCGGCCCCCCACAGGCCCACATCGGCTCGCGTTCCGTAGCGCACAGCGCGGCATCCATCGCTTGCGCCGCCCCGGGAGAATCATTGTTCCCTGCCCGTTGCTTCGCGACCTTCTTCCATAGCGTCGCGATGACCGCGCCCGGAGTCTCGTAGGCGCGGGCGAGGCTGAGCGCACGCTCGTAGGCGTCCAGGGTGGCGGGGTTGTCTCCGCGAGCCTCCGCGACCTGGGCTGCAAAGAGCCACGCCACCGGCCATCGCTGGGGTGCTGCCAGCACGCGGTCCAGGTCCGCTCTGGCCCCATCTATGTCGTTGGCGGCCAACTTCCGGGCTGCCCGGTCCAAAAGCAAGCCCGGGTAGCCGGTGCGATCGGCCTCCGCGCTCAGCAGTTCCCCCAGGGTCGCGCAGGCCGCCGCCGGGGCCTGCACGCGCACCCTGAAGGCATGCAGGATGAGGCATTCCCCAGCTTCCCCGCCGGCGGTCAGCAGCTGCCATTGTGGGTTCCGGCTCCCGGTGCGGTCGCGGAGGGCGGGAGCGTAGCGCGCGAACTGCTCCACCACATAGGCGGGCTGAAAGCGGACCGTGGCATCCTTGGGGATCAGGCGGTCGAGCACCTCCGCTTCCAGTCGGTAGTCGTGGCCGGTGTTGATGTCTTGGGGGTGTACCGGTTGGCGCAGGAGCGAAATCGTCGCGGGAAAGGTGAGCAGTCCGGCGAGCACGGCAGCGGTCGGGGCGGGCACACGCTCGCTCAGACGGGCGAGGATGGCGTGGAGGGCGGCACCGGAGAACAGGGCCGCCGCCGGAAAAAACCCTACATAGTTGCGCACGAGGCGGGCCGGGATGTTGGCCGACATCACAAACGGCAGCACCACCATGGCGAGGAGGAACACCGTGGCGAAAACCGCGAGGGGCCTCAGGGCCCTCCGGGCCAGCCAGAGAGCACCCAGGATGGCGAGGGCGAAGGCTACGAAGCTGAGCGGGGCGATGCGTTCGCTCGGGCTCCAGAACAGGTAGGCCCAGACTTCCCAGACCATGGCCCCGCGTGGGGTCTTTTCCGCGAGCTGCGTTTGAAGCGGCCCCAGGACCCAGGGCAGGCATCCCGCAACCACGGCGGCCCCCGCGCCAACCACAGGAAGGAGGCCCCGTTCACGCGCCGGCCGCCCGAGTCGAACCGCGAACACGACCGCAAACGCAGCGAGGCCCACGAGGGTGGCAGCGTAGTGAGTCCAGAACGCGGCGATTCCTCCACAAGCCAGCGCCCAGCGCCCTCGTCGAGCCCTCTGTGCGTCGTCCTGGCTGGCTTCCAGGGCGCCCCAGGTCATTACGGCGCACGCGAACGTCGCCAGGCTGTACATGCGAAGTGTGTGGGCGAAGAGCGCCGGGACGGAGGAGCCGACGAACCAGACGCCCGCTGCCCATTCGGCGCGGGGGGGAAGGTGTCGGCGGGCCGCATCCACCGTGAAGACCAGAGCCCCGAGCATCGCCACCCCGGACAGCGCACGAAGGGTGTGATCGCCGTGGCCGAACAGCCCGAAGAGCTTGACGCCGAAGAAGAACAGCGGGGGATGGCGGTCGCGGGAAGCCCCCCCGACTACGGATTCCAGGGAGCGACTGGCGAAGCCGGCCGAAAAGAACTCGTCGGTCCAGAGCGACCAGCCAACGGGCCAGAACCACACCACCGCCGCGAGGGCCAGGAGCGGCCAGAAGCGACGAAGGGGTTGGGGGGCGTCCACGTCGGCCCTGTAGCCTGCGCGCACCCCTGCCCGCCCGCCGCCGTGATAGCGCCGGGCCACCATGAAACCTGACGTTCACTTGGTCACGCCTGAAGGCTGGCTCAGCCGAGGCGAAGCCTTCGTGAGCGGCGACGGTGAGCAGCTCGCCGTATTTGGCGGAATTCCTGGCGAAACGGTGAAGGCACGGGTGTTCGGACGTTCCGGTCGCCAGGTGCGTGCGCGGGCGATGGTGCCGGTCAGCCGGCCGAGCCCGCACAGGGTCACGCCCCCCTGCGACAAGTGGGGCCCCTGCGGTGGTTGCCCGTGGATGCATCTCAATACCCGCGGACAGGTGGCCGCCCATGCGGACGTGTGGCGCCAGGCTTTCCTCGACGCGGGGCTGGATGCCGACCCAGGTCCCCTTCACCAGGTGCCCGGCGAACTTTCAGAGGTTCGTCTGTTCTGGGGGGCCTCCGACCAAGGGGTTTCGCGCATCGGCGTACGCGCCCGCGAAGGGGATGGCCTGGTCGCGATTCCGAGCTGTCTGAAGCTCAGCGCGCCGGTCAGGTCCTTCATGGGCGCGGCGACCGCTTCGTTGCGGCACGCAAATATCGATACGGAGGATGTGATCCTCGGCTTGCGCGTTCGCGAGATCGGCGGCCAGCTGCTGGTGGGGGTCAAGCTCGCTTGCTTCCAACCGGCGGTCGCGGCCTGGGCGCCCACGCTGGCCTCGACCTTGGTCGAGCTTCGGGGCGTGGTTGCCGAGATGCCCGTCGAAGAAGATCGGCTTGGGCTCGGCTTCCAGAAGCTGTACGGGATCGACGGATTGGAATGGAATGCGGCTGGCTTTTCGTTCCGTCTCGGCAGCGAAGAAACGTTGCCGCGCCACCTGCCCGCCTACGAAGCGATGCTCCAGGCCGCTCCGAGGTTGCTCGGCGTGGTTCCAGGGGATGCCGTGCTCGATCTCGGCGCGCATGTCGGGGTTCGAACCGCCGTTCTCGCCCGCGCGTCGGGTTGGGCGTTTGGGGTGGAGACCGATAATCGGGCTCGTGCCCGTGCCATCGAGAACGCCTCGCGCAACAACGTATCGGCGGAGTTCGCCTCGTTCTCGTGGCCCGAATCGATTGAGGATGTAGCTCCGCGTCTGCTCGGTCGCCGGCCGTTGGTGTGGATCGATACCGGTCGCAAGGAGCTGGGCGCCCGGGTGGTCGAGGCCGTTCGTGGGCTGGATCCTCGGCGGGTGGCGCTCCAAGGCAGCAATCCCCACGCGCTGACCCGCGAGATTGCCCGGTGGGTCACGGCCGGGTGGCGCTTTCTCGGCATGGAGCGCTGGGATGTGGACCCCAATTCGCCCTTCGCGGAGGCGGTAGCCGTCCTCGCGTCGGCCGACCTGTCCCTGCCGGAGAAGCGGGCGCCGCGGCGAAAGCAGATCCGGTAGGCCGCGCCCCCGGTTACGCCGGCGACCATTGGAGGCGCCATGCGTCGCAAGTTCATCGTCGGCAACTGGAAGATGCACAAGGGCCCGGCGGATGCGGATGCGCTGGCGGATACGCTCAAGCGGGCGCTGGCCGGGCGCGATGCCAGCGTGGATGTCGGTGTTGCGCCGGCGACCCTCAGCTTGCCGGCGGTGGTGTCGCGCCTCAAGCACACGGGCATCCTCGTGGCGGCGCAGAACCTGCACGCGGAACAGCAGGGGGCCTTTACCGGTGAAGTCAGCGGCGAGATGCTGCGGCAGGCGGGCGTTGCCTATTGTCTCGTGGGGCACAGCGAGCGTCGCCAACTGTTCGGCGAGACCGATGCAGTGGTAGAAAAAAAGGTGCAAGCTTGCTTTAGAAGTGGCCTTCTGCCGATCCTCTGCGTGGGGGAAACGTTAGCGGAGCGGGAGGCGGGACGTGAAACAGAGGTGGTCTTCGCCCAGCTCGCAGCGGCGATGGGCAAGCTCCAGGCTGATCAGATTCCCAGCATCACTCTGGCCTATGAGCCGGTGTGGGCCATCGGAACGGGGCGCACGGCCTCGCCGTTCCAGGCCCAGGAGATGCACGCCACCATCCGGGGTTGGCTGGAAGAACGCTTCCCCGCGTTTGTGGCTCGGTCTACCCGAATCCAGTACGGCGGGTCGGTGAAGGGCAGCAACGCCGCCGAGCTGATGAAGATGCCCGACATCGACGGCGCGCTGGTCGGAGGCGCCAGCCTCAACGCAGAAGACTTCCTCGCGATCATCGAGGCGGCGAAGTAGTCTTCCGGCCTCTACTTCGAGGTCTCCATGTGGCTCCTGCTCTCCCTTGCTTGTGATTCCGAACCGGCGGACACGGGCACTGTCGTCGCCGACAACGATGGCGATGGCGTGGACGATGCCGCCGATTGCGCTCCGGACGACGCCGCCATCCCTGCCGCGGTAGAGACAGCCTACAACGGGGTGGACGACGACTGCGATGCGCTCACGGTGGACGACGATCTCGACGGGGATGGCAGGATTGGGGCCGACGACTGCGACGACGGGGATGGGTCCGTTTTTCTGGCGGCTGACACCTTCGTCGGAGACCTGCTGGAGCCCGACCTGGAGGCGTTCTGTACGAACTATTGTACGCGTTCCCTGGATGGCAACCTCTGGGCTTACGAGGTTGAACGGGTTGATTTTTCCGCGCTGTCCTGTCTCGACTCCGTAACGGGTGATGTCATTCTCGGCGGCGACACGTTGGAGTCGTTGGCCGGTTTGGAGTCCCTTGCGCGCGTCGGGGGCGAACTTGGGACCGAGGAAAGCGAGGGTCTCCATGACCTCACCGGCCTCGATGGCCTGACCGAGGTCGGGTCGTTGTCGATTTATGGCGAGAACCTCACTGCGCTCACGGGTCTGGAGGGCATCCGGAACGTCACGGGCAACCTCTCCGTTCTCTACACCTCCGCTACCGACCTCTCCCCGCTTTCCGGAGTGGCATCCGTCGGGGGCTACCTGAACCTGCAGGACAACGCCGAGCTCACGAGCAGCGGTGGCATGTCTTCGCTCGTTGCCGTGGGCGGGGTGGTGATTGTGGCCAACAATGCTGCGCTGCTGGACCTTGATGCACTTCGTTGGTTGACCGAGCTGGAGGAGATCTGGGTGTCGGGCAACGCTGTGCTCCCGGATCTGCGGGGGCTGGGGTCGCTTCAGGTTGTGACTGGGCTGATGTCCGTTGCGGACAGCGCTCAACTGACATCGTTCGAAGGTCTGGAGTCGCTGACCGAGGTGGGCGGTTCGCTCGTCTTTACGGGCCTACCCCGGGTGGATGGGGAGTCCCTCACCGGACTGACTACCGTTGGCGGGGAGCTGAACTTCGGTTTGCTCCTCGGGGAGGACCTGGCGGGTTTCGACGCTCTGACTCAGGTAGGCGCGCTGGGCATCTACAGAAACGATGTTCTCAGCGAAATCAGCGGATTTTCGGCGCTCACCACCATCACGGGCGACCTTGAAATCTACGATAACCCTGCGCTGCTCCGGCTCCCCGCGCTCGTCGCTGCCGACATCTCCGGCGATCTTCGACTGGAGAACAACGACACGATCACGACGCTCCACGGCATGGAAGCGGTCCGTGTTGTGGGAGGGTCACTCACCATCACGGGCCATGCCGCGCTGATGGATGTGACCGCGTTGTGGGATGTGGAGTCGGTCGACAGCCTCGTCATCACGGACAACCCGGCGTTGGCCACCGACGACGCGAAGGCGCTCTACCTCGAGATCCCGACTGTGGTTTCCGGCAGTTTCACGGTCTCGGGGAACGCGCCGTAGGCGACGCGCCTCACTCGCAGAAAGGCGGTTTCTTGATCGCGGAGTTGTTCTCTTCGTCGCATTCGGCGAGGGTGCCCGACCCCGAACCGTTGTCATCCACGAACACCCAGAGGCGTTCCGCGCCTTCAATCTCCTTGCTTTTCACGGAAAACGTGACCGCTTCGGAGGTGCGGCCCGAAGGCGTGGCGGTCGTGGTGATGGCCGTCGCGAGCGAGTCCAAGTCCCCATCCTTCTCGACGTAGAGCGCCAGGGAAAGTCCGGCGGGCACGTCGGTGGCGCCCGAGTTGCGGGCCCGTGCGGTCACGGTGTACCAGCCGCGGTCGCAGTCGTCGCTGCAGGTCGCCAGGATCTCGACCTCGAGATCGGCGGCGAGCGCCTCCCCAGGGGGTAGCGCGTTGGCCGAGCGGTAGTTGTTGTACATGGTGAAGTTGGACACCGCGTTCACGGGCACGGTCAGGTCGTCGTTGATGTTCGTGATGCTGTAGGCAAACTGGTTCCACACCGAACGCGCGGGGGCCCAACTGTTGTTGATGTCCCGATACACGCTGAACGCCGAGCCGTAGAAGCCATCGTGACTCACGATCATGTCGGCGTGCCCATCGGCGTCCACATCTGCGATGACGGGGTAGTCATACATCGTGTCGCTACCATGTTCGTTGGTCTTGAACTTGACTGCGCCGTCCGTGCCGTTGAAGGCGTAGATGCCTACTTCGTCGAAGTACACGACCTCAAGGATGCCATCGCCCTCAAAGTCGAAGGTGGAAGCCCCGCTTGCGCCCGTGGTGTCGCTCACTTTGGCCCTCCAAAGGATCGACCCGTCCTCGCCGTTCACGGCCCAGAGGTTGTTGGCGCGCGCCGCCATGATCTCGGGGAGGCCGTCCCCATCGATGTCGGCGATCGAGGGTACGGACATGATTCCCTTGGTTTCGCCCGAGCCCTCGGGGAGCTCGTAGGACCACATGGTGCTGCCATCGGTGTCGTGGGCCACGAGGTGGCTGTAGGTGGACCGGACGTACTCGGCTTCCGGGTCTCCATCGAGGTTGGCGATGGCCGTGGCCCCGTCGTCCCCCCCGGGGATCTTCATCACCGTGTACCCGTCGGGGTCGTAAAAGGCATTGCCGACCACGACTTCCTCGACTCCGTCCAGGTCCATGTCGGCGATGGCGGGGGCGGTGCCTTCGCCCACCATGCTGCCGAGGCCCACATAGTTGTCGCAGCCGCGGCCCTCGCGGCCCACGCCGCGTTCGCTCAGGTCTTCGTTGAGGAAGGCTCGGCCCGCGATGATCTCCACATCGCCGTCGTGTTCCATGTCGGCCACGATGATGCCTGTGGCGTGATCGAACTCGCCATCGGTGTAGTGGTCGGACTCGGCGATCTCGTCGCCCTCATTGTTGTACATCACGACGCTGTACTCGCCGTTGCCGAACAGGTTGTCCTGGTACATCCTCGTTACCAGGATCTCGGCGTTCCCATCCTCGTCCAGGTCGGCCAACGTGGCGCCGCTCCCGTAGGCCAGGCTGGCGCCTCGCGTTTCCCATAGGAACGTGCCATCGCCTCGGTAGGCGGTGAGCTCGGCCTTTGAGTTGAGCACATACCCATCGACCACGACAATCTCGGGCATGCCATCGCTGTCAATGTCTCCGACCGCGGGTACCGAGCACGAAGCGTTGCCCGCCTCCCACGCGACCACAGGCTCGAATCCGCCGATCTCGTAGTGGCAGGTGTCGCCGAGAACGACATCCTCCCCCACAAACTCGTCGGGCTCGCACGCGCCCAGGTCTTCCGTTTCCGGGTCGAACTCGCCATCGCCGCCGTGGCTGTCTACGCCGGCCTTGTCGGTCGTCCCTTCGAGGTTGAAGTCGCTGCATCCGACGAGGGCGAAAAGGAGAGGGAACGTGCGCATCCGAACGCGCTATCCGTTCAGAACCTCGCGCGCATCATCAGGTTGAAGCCCAGCGCGTTGCGAACGTTCTCCGCCTCTAAAACGAACTCGTTGGTGCCATCTTCGTTGGCCTGAAAGTCGCTCAGGTTGTTGTCGAGGGTGTACAGCACTTCGCCGACCAGCACGGTCGAGGGGGATACATCCCATTGAAGACCGGCTACCGTCGAAAGAATCGCGGTCGGGAGCTGGCCGTCGGGGACATGCGCCTTGTTCCGTTCGTCGTATTGCACGAAGCTCGTTTCCCCCGCCGTGTAGGTGGAAGGCAGCTCCCAGCCTGCGCCGAGGCTGGGGGTGAGATGGGCCTTGGGGAACCAATGGCTCACACGGCCGCGAACATACAGCTGCGGCGTTGCATTGAGGTCGGGATCGAGCGCGTAGCCCGACGTGATGCCGGGGATGTTGAACACGATGTACGGCAGGTCTTTATACACGAAGTCGAGGTTCATCTCGGTGGTTCCGGCCACCGCGAGCGCCTGGATGTCTCCCGCGATCGCCATCTCTTGCGTCGTGCTGTCCACGTTCTCGGGATCGATGAGGTTGTGCATCAGCACGTTGACCTCGCTTTGGATGAGCATCCCGAAGCCTTCGATCTGGCGATGCGTGATGTAGGTGTCCTTCATGAACTCCGGCGCGTTCCGGTACACCTTGAGCTCGTTGGAAGAGATGTAGTCGAGCTTGGGGTTGGTGCGAACGCTGACCTGGGTGCTGAACCCCATGGCGTTGATCGGAGCGTTGTACAAGGGAGATTCGACATCGCCCACATTGGTGAGCTGGCCCTGCTGAAAGTTGCCAAATCCGCCTTCCCAGCGAACGCTGTTGCCGACATCGAGCCCACCGCCCGCGAGAAAGCCCCAATAGGCCTCATTGTTCTTGTTGCCTTCGGCGTCGGTGTAGTCCCCGACCGCGGTTTTTACGCCGGCAAAGGCGTAATGGCCGCCGGTCTGGTACTGAATCCGAATCCCGGGGGCGGCGTAGGGGTCAAACGCGTAGATGTCGCGCCCGCCCCAGGTCACGTCGTAGCTGTACCCGAGGCGGAACCGGTTCGCATCCACGGCGTAGCCCGTGAACGAAAGGCTCTGCTTCTCGCCGAAGTTTTTGATGATTCGGACATAGCTGCCATCGTCGGCCACGGTCACGCCGGGGCGGCTGTTGGCCACGTCGAGGTACGGCTGCATGCGCAGCACGAACGCGGCCTCGGTGGTCACGCCGGGGATGAACCCGTCGTCCTTTTTGTAGAGCACCAAGTGGGTCTGGCTGATGTCGTCGGTAAAGCGGGATTCGTAGTTCTCGAAGAACGTGGAGTTTCCCCGCTGCACGAAGTTGGCGGCCGGCGAGTAGGCGCTGGGCCCGGCGAACACGTTGGTGTCCTCCAGGGCGGTGGTCACCCAGGTGTCTACGAAGTCGCCTGCGTGGGCGAGGGCGGAAAGGAGCAGCAATGAGGTCATGGGGCACCCTTGCGCGAGCGTGTGCCCGCACCGATGTCGGCGGCGTCGAGGACCGTGAAGATCCACATTCCGTAGACCTCCTTGAGCATTCCTTCGACGAAGCTGAGTGTTTCCCCGGCGTGGTCCGGGGGGAAGTAGTCGGGAACCGTGCCGCCGGATTCGGCGTACAGCGTGCAGGAACCGATCTGAAGCGGCCATTGGCCGTAGGCCACGAAGTCGGCGTACGCCTCGGAGTCTACGATGAACGTGTCGGGCACGACCGCGGATTGGGCCCGCACCCGGCTGCCTTCCAGTTTCTCCATCGCGTTGTCGTCACAGGCGGTCGCCTCGTCGAGTACGACGGCGGCGGGGGCGGCGAGAGCTGCGCCCGCGTTCACCGTGTACGTGGGGAAGTTGAGCTGGGTCGAGGCGAGATACTCGCTGTCCTGGCCGTTGAGGGCCAAAAGCTGGGCCCCCACGACGATGTCATCCGGCGGCTTCGAGAAGGAATAGACGTACAAACCAGCGTAGTTTCCCGGCGCGGCGCCCAGATCGGAAACATAGAAGCCCGCGGGGTCTAGCGCGGTGACCACCACCTGTCGGTCGGACAAGCGCAGCTCGGCGAACTCGCCCGCGAGTTGGTTGGTTTCGTGGTTGTCGGTGGCCTGGACTTCAGGGATGGTCGGCAGCGCGAACTGCAAAGCTTCGCTCACCCCCGCGGACCAGGAGGGGCTGCGGCCCTCGGCGACATCTTCGTCGATCGCCCAGATGCGGGTGGGCCCAAAGCCGGCTTCGATGGAGACTGTTCCGGCCCAAACGCCGTCTGTGACCGTCACGCGGGTGGGGTCCGTGAGGCGGCCCGGTCGCACCTTCAGGCTCAGTTCCCCGTCGAAAGCGTAGGGGTCGCCGTTCACATCGAGGGTGTCGATGGTGATCCCCACTGCGAGGACTTCGGACGAGAAGGGGAGGGGGGCTTCGGTCGTGCCCGCAGCCGAGGGCTCAGCGAGGTTCACATGGATGAAGCTGGGCTCGACGCGGTCGCGGGTGGCCGTGGTGCAGGCGAGGAGGAGGGCAAACATCAATACACCGTCGCGATGCGGCCATCTTCTGCGGCGATCCCTTTCTGGGGGAGCGACCGCGCCGCGCTGATGGACTGCATGACGACGTCCCGGATGGAGATGCCGGTGTCGATCTGGGTGGTGTTGCGTTCCAGCACTTCGAACCCCGATCCCCCGTGGGCGATGTAGTTGTTGGTGGCCAGCTCGTAGGTACCTTCGGTGCTGAGCGGAGCGCCGTTGATCAGGATGTCTTGCGCCACGGCGTCTTCGCAGTTCATGGTGAACCGGATTCCGGCTACTTGAACCTGGCTCTCACAGCCTCGTTCGGTGCTTCGCTCGGTCGCGTAGTCCAGCAGCTCCTGCACCTCGCGACCCGACAGGAACATCGTGGTGATGGTGTTGTCGAACGGCATCGAGTTGAAGAGCGTGTCCAGCGTGATGTCGCCGGCCGGGACGTCGGCGCGGATGCCCAGGGTGTTGGTGAGCGCAATCTCGGTTTCAACGCCTGGATAGAAGCGCATGGCCTCGGCGCTGAGGTTGCCCAGCATGCTGTCGCCGCCAGTGGACCCGTAGCGGGTGAGGTCTGTTTCGGCGTACCCGATGATCTGGTCGAGCTTCAGGTCGTAGTCGATCTTCTCCTTGTACTCGATAAGGATCTCGGCCACGTCGGGATCCTCGGGAACGGTTCCATCGATCGGGAAGAGTTGGTAGTCCGTGCTCAAGATGGCACCGTCCTGAACCACGATGTCGAGCCGGCCGACGAACTTGGCGAACGCACCGCTGTGCACGATGGGCACTCGCTTCCCGGTCGCCTCGTTGATGACCACGAGCGGCGGGTCGAGCGCGATGTGGTTGTGTCCGCCCAGGATGAGGTCGATGTCCGGGTACAGCTTCGCGTTCTCGATGTCGGTCTCGAGCCCGAGGTGGGAAAGGACGACAATGATGTCCGCGCCCAGCCCTCGCAGCTTCGCGGCCTCATCCGGGATGGCTTCACCTGGTTCGATGACCCGAATCCCCATGCTGTTGGATTGGTCGTAGATGGAATTGAGCGAGCTGATGTTGCCCATCCCGATGATGCCTACGCGGAGGCCGTCCAGGTCCACCATTCGGCTCGGCAGGACCAGGTCCTCCAGTTCGGTCGCGAAGGGAAGGTCGGAGTCGGCAAAGTCGTAGTTGGCCGCGAGCATGTCGAAGCTAGCCCAGGTGGCCCCCTGGGTGGCAAGGTTGGCCGCGCCGGCATCGAACTCGTGGTTGGCGACGACGGCGGCATCGAGACCCGCGGCGGACATCGCGCGGAATTCGGCTTCCCCTGCGAACTGGTTGAAGACAACCGCACCCTGGAAGCAGTCGCCGGAATCCAGATGCAGCACGCGCCCGGCTCTGGCTCGTTCGCGTTTGAGCACATAGGCCATCTCTGCGAGACCGCCGTAGGGCCCCAGACCGTCGGCCAGCCCCAGCTCGTTGTCCGTAAAGCTGGGGGTGAAGTTGTACTCATACAGCCGACTGTGGATGTCGGAGGTGTGCAGGAAGGTCACCCGCACGGGCTGACCGGTGATGTCCGCGCCGCCGCCATCCACCGCGACGGGGATGCAGGCGACGAGGGAGGCCAAACTGAGGGCGACAAGCACGATGGGCGCTCTCTCGGGGGGGTGCGACGGCACTACTACGCGGCCCATTCCGCGGCAACTCGTGAACCTCGCGTCTTGGGGGTTGACAGTCGGGCGCGCAGCGTGTTCTATGGCCCCGTTTCCCGAGGTACGGTCACAATGTGGCTGCTCTCTGCGCTGTTTGTCTTCCCTCAGGCTGAGGCCGCTGGCTTTCAGACCAAAACCATGCGGGCACCGCTGTCGGCGGTCGAGGTCGAACGCCCACTTGTGATCGGCAAGGGGTGGCTCGAAGCCTCCTTCGGCTACGATCAGAAGATCGCCGACGGGGCCTGGGGCGCCGAGGGCGAAGCCCTTGCGTGGAGTAGTGCCAAGTGGCTCTACACCACCGAGCGCCTCGACATCCGGTACGGAATCAGCCGATCGGCCGAATTCTACTGGCACATCCCGTTCCACTATGTGCAGCTGTACAACGACGAGCTCGGCACCAACACCAGCGGCTTCGGCGTCGGGGAACCGCGTTTCGGCTGGAAGTTGGAGTTGTTCAACCGGGCTATTCCCACCACCTCCGTGGCGCTCGACCTTCAATACAAGATGCCGACCGGCCAGGAAACCGCGGGCACCTTCGTCGGTGGCCCGAACACGGTCTCCACCTTCCCGATGAGCAGCGGGCAGGCAGATCTTGCCGCATTCCTCCGCGGGAAAAGGCAGATGGGGCCCATCGCGGTCGAAGCCGCGCTTGGCTACGTTCACCGCTTCTCCGGGGTCTCCCAGTTCGTCGTGGAAGTCGACCAGTACCAGTTCGCCGGCCGCTTCAAGCCGGGGAGCGAGGTGCGCGCGGAACTTTCCCCGATGGTCCAGCTGGGGCCCGTGGCCATCCACGCCGATGCGGTCTACCGTCGCTGGTTCGAAGGCGCGCTCGGAACCACATCCGGCGGCGTGTTCTGGGATGAGAACTTGGATTCCATTGCAGGGTCCGATGGCTGGTCGCTCGATGCGGGCGGCGGCGTCATCGTGAATGCCACCCGCGGCGTGGACATCCTGGCTTCCGCCAGCGTGCCCATTCGTGGCGAAGATCTAACCTACTTTCCGTTGGAGAGCCTCTCGCCCACCCGGGGCGTGACCTTCAGCGGTAGCGTGGAGCTGCGGTACTGACATGTTGCGCTCCCTCCTGTTGTCCGCCATCCTCCTCGCTCCGGCCACGGCGCTCGCCAAGAACGTGTTCGAGCAGAACCATCCCGATCTGGACTGGTACTCGATCGAAACCGAGCACTTCGTCGTCCACTACCCGCAGAGCCGAAAGGCCGAGAACAACGAGCACTACCTCACCGCAAAGTGGACCGCCCAGCGCTCCGCCAAGATCGCGGAAGAGATGTTTCCGCGCATGTGTGCGGAGTTCAACTACTACCTCAAGGAGCGCGTCCACATCGTCATCCTGAACCAGGGGGATGACCTCGAAGGCTTCACCGTTCCCTCCTGGGATTGGATCGAAGTCAGCGCCAATCCGGGCAGCGACTTCTACCGCTCCCGTTCCCGAATGGACTGGCTTCCCGATGTGCTCGTCCACGAGTTCGCGCATGTCGTCTCATTGAAGGCCAACAGCAACATCGCCGAGGGCGTGCAGGCCGTCAGCATCGGAACCCTCTACAACGAAGGCGTGGGCAACACGATGTCCGGCGCGGAAGTGCTGATCGGGAACAACGAGCCCTGGTACTGGACCGAAGGCGGGGCCGAGTACTGGTCCGATCAGTCCGGCTACAACTGGTGGACCCCCGCCCGCGATCGCACGATCCGCATGAGCGTGCTCGAAGACCGGCTCCTGAGCTGGGATGAATGGAAAACCGTGCAGCAGTCCCACGGCTGGTGGGATGGGGAACGGGGCTACCAGCAGGGCTACAGCTTCGGCCTCTACCTGCGCGAACGCTTCGGGAACGAGGTGTACAACCAGTTCGCGCTCGAGAACCAGAAGGGCGTGAAGTTCGACTGGAACGTGGTGCTCGAAACCGTCACCGGCGTTCCGGGGCCACAGCTCTACGACGAGTGGCGCGCCTTCGTGACCGAGAAGTACACTACCCAGTTCTCAGCCTTGAAGGCCGAAGGGGAAACGGCGCACCGCGAGTTGGCTCTCGAGACCTATGACTGGGAATACTCTACCCCCGACGAGCGCGATGCCTTCAACGATCCGCGCTGGGCGCGGAAGACCGGCGTCACGGGCGAATCCCTGGCGCGTCGGGAACGCGAAAGGGCCAAAGAGGCCACCGGTCGCTGGCAGATGAACCCCAAGTTCTCGGACGACGGGAAGTGGTTCGGCGTGAACAACCTTGCGGTGCTCGAACTCAACCCCATTACGGAGGCGTCGCTCTCCGCCTTCTCGGGGGTCGATCAATCTGACGCTGGGGTGGCCGCGCGGGTTGCACACCAATCGGCCGGCGTGAGCTCGCCCGCGCAGTTTGGTCACGACTGGGACTTTGTCCCTGGAAAGGATGCGGTAGTATTTGTCGGCAGCGAGCATTTGCTGGAAGACGCCCGCTTGGGCAACCAGCTCTTCCACACGCGCGTCGAGGCCGATGGCTACGACTGGAAGAACCTGTACTACGTGCCCATCGCGTTCGACGTGCACACCGACGGGAACCTGACCTATACCGGCACCAAGCCGTTCAAGATTCTCGGTCAGGAGTACGGCAAGGTGCCGCTGGGCAGCTACATGATCCCGAACACCGCTCGCGGCACCGACCCCAGCGTGTCTCCCGATGGCAAGAAGGTCGCGTACTTCGAATACACCGATGGCACGCTGAACCTCGTGACCATCAACATCGACGGCTCCGACAAGAAGCGCCTCACGACCTACGCGGATGGCACCTGGCTTCAGCGGGTGGACTGGTCGCCCGATGGCAAAACGCTAGCGCTCTCCATGTTCCGCCAGTTCCAGCAGGACATCTACCTGATGGATGCCGACGGCGGCAACCTGCGCGCTTTGATGTTCGACCGGTGGGAGGACAACGACCCCGAGTTTACGAAGAACGGGGACCTGCTCTTCTGTTCCGACCGCACGGGCGTCATGCAGATCTACCGCTGGAACCACGAGACTGGCGCGGTCTTGCAGATCACCAACCTCATCGGCGGCGCGGAAGCCCCCGCGGAGACCCCCCGTGGCGGCGTCGTCTACCTCGCCTACCACGCCAACGGGAACAAGATCGAAGGCGTTCAACGCGCCGACTTCCTGGACAAGGATGTCACCGCCGACTTCGGCATGAATCCGGATCCGGTGGCGGTCAAAGCCGCCCTGGAGTTCAAGGAAGACCTGACCGCGTACACCCCGGTCCCGTACAAGACGCCGATCATGTCCCCGAGCGGCGTGCCGCTTTTGCGGATCACCAACGATGCGCGGGATGATCTGGCCTTGCAGGCGGGTGCCGCGCTCTTCGTGGGCGACCTTGTCGAAGACCACTTCCTGTACGCCGAAGGCTTGGCCGGCGAAGACTGGTCGGGCAGGCTCCAGTATTCGTACTCGGGCTGGTATCCGAACTTTACGTTGGGCGCGCTCGGTGGGGAGGCAAAGATCCCCTTCGGCTACCTCCTGGATGAAGACGATGACCTGTCCACGACGGGCGATCAGTCGATTTTCCAGGGAAAGAACCAGCAATACTACGCCTACCTCTACGGCGGGATTGACTACCCGTGGAACCGTGCCTGGCGCTCCAGCATCTTCGCGAACGCGAAGACCTTCGGCTTCCGTCAAACGGGCGATGCGAACTATGAGCCATACGTTCTGGGCGGCGAAGTATCGCTAAACCAGAACTTCTCCAGCTTCGGCACCACCTATGCGACGGGCGCCAACCTCCGCGGCGGTCGCGTCATCGACCTCACCTACACCTACGGGGCCACCGACATCGTCTATGGGCCCTATGGCGGAAAGACCGTCGACGACGGCGAACTGCTCGACGCATATGCCTACAACAAGGCGGAGATTCGTTGGGTCGAGGCGATTCCTGTCCCGGCTTGGGGTGGCATCCTCACCCAAGCCAACAAGTACCAGCACACCCTCCAGGTTGATATCGACGTGGGCGTGATGGACCGCAACGTGGACCGGAACGACGAGTTCATCGGCGGTGGGCAGCACCCCTTCTACTGGGGCAGCAACACGCTGCGGCCGAACACCCTGTTTGCCGGCTATCCTCAGCAGAGTCTGTCCGGGGAAACCATGGCGATGGTCAATCTCGCGTACCGTTTCCCGCTGCGCCGGGAGCTCAACGCTCGCGTCGGTCCGCTCTATGTGTACAACGTCACGGCCCAGATCATGGGCACGGCGGGCAACATCTGGTCCTTCGCGCCTCCCGACGATCCGAGCGCCTTCTATCGCAACGAGTACGGCGAGCGTGTCGCGACGGATGCGAAGGATGTTCGGCGGGAAATCCCCTTTGTGGACGAAGCCCACAAGAACGGCAACTATATGCTGTACGATGCGGGCGCGGAGATCCGTGTCACTAGCACCCTGTTCGACAACTACGGGTGGAACAGCTTCTTCCGCGTTTCCTATGGATTCAACACGATCCGCGGCAGCGCGGACGTGAACGGAGACGACATCTCCGACACCACCGAGAGCGTGGTGGGCGACGAACTCAGCAACGAGGTCGAAGCACCGGGCTTCCGGTTCTACGTCGGCCTCGGAACGGGATGGTGATCATGACGCTTCTCCTCACACTACTGGCGTGTGCCCCCGATTACCAGGATGTGGCGGTGAAGACCGTCGGCGTGGGCTACGACCCCGAGCAGATCGGGCCTTCCCCCACCCCCTACGGCGGTGTCGTGGAATATTCCTGGGTCAACTTCGCGGGCGGAGGCTTGTCGCTGGCGCTGATGCAGCTCGGCTCGTTCGACGAAGTCGGGCCCAACATGGTGGGGTTCGCCCCCCCTTACGCCGCCGTCTACGGGTTCTCCTACCTGTTTACCGAGAAGCTCGCGGCGGCCGACTCGCTGGGTGGGGTCACCTCTGTCCCGCCCGAAGCCGAAGACAGCTGCTACACGACATTTGAGGCCACCGGCCCGATCGGCTCGTTCAAGACCGTGGATGTGGGCGACTACATGGAGCTGGTCACGGAAGATGGCACGGGTGGCTTGCGTCTGGACCGCAGTCCGGCGCAGTACCCCACCGACCCGCAGGGTGCCTTCGCCTACTACAACTCTTTGGATTTGTGGACGCAGAACCCCATGTACGCGCTTCTCCCCGGGGAAGGGGACAGGGTGGACAGGATGGATGAGGTCCTGGTGCACAAGGCGTCTTTCCCTTCCGGCGAACAGGTCACCTTCCGCTTTCCTGGCGGCATGGTGCCGGCTCACGCGCCGGTTGGGTCCATCCCGGTGCCCTCCGGGGTGGTCTCGGCCACGCAGTTGCGCGTTCCTCAGCTTCCAGGCGGCGTTCAGCTTGAATGGAACGGTCCGCGCTACGATTCGATCGGGCAATCGATGGAGGCCGATGGCGTGCAAAGCACATGCCTCGCGTTCTCCGCCTCGGCCGCCGTGGCCCCCCAGGGTCCTGGCGATTGTGGCGCTGCGATGACCGCCCAGGCGGATGCGGGGCAGATGTACACCGGCCCCTGGGACACCGAAGATGGAAAGGTCTCCTTCCGGTGGGAACCCGGGGAGAACCCCGACGAATATGTGAGCATTGCTGTCCGCTTCCTGGGCGCAGTGGATCGAGAGGACCCGAACTACCAGGCCGAGCTGGTGTCCGAGTCCATTCCGAAGTCCGTGAAGGCCGAATGGAACGGCCTGCGGGGCGAATCCGTTCCCGACATCGACCCGCCGGATGGCGTGCGCGCACCGACCGCCTGCGAGGCGGAAGGCGCCTACACCTTCGACCCGAACTACCTCGATGGCGGTGGGGATCTCATCACGTCGATGCGTGGGGATCCCTTCCACAACATGGCGGAAGTGACCTGCCGCATGAAGGACGATGGCGAGTTTGCCCTCACCAACGCCATGGTCCAGGATGCGCTTGACTATGCGCGTGCGCACGGCAGCGAAGGCGTGGTGTTCTACTTCGGGCGCTCCACTGAGGCCGAGGTCGAGGTTCCAGATGCCATGGACAACTATGGTTACCGCAAGGTGATCAGCCCGATCAAGGTTGCCTCTCGCGCAATCGACATCGGTCGCTTCTGGTTCGAGGAGTGATCCCCATGAAGTCCCTCTCGTTTCCACCTCTCTTGTTCCTGTCCGCCTGCAGCGGGATCGTCGCGCCCGTCGATTACTACGAAGGGACCTGGGATCCTCCGTCGGTGGGCTCCGTGGATGAAAACGAACAGGCCGGCAACGTCAGCGGCCAGGTAGCCGTCATCAAGGGCTCGGGCTTCGGGTCCGATGCGGACCGAGTGATGGTGCAGTTCGGCTCCAAAAACGCCGTGATTACGGAAATCGAGGATGGGTCGATCACGGTCGTGGTCCCTCCCGGACCTGTCGGCGGCGGTACCGTGGCCGTTCGCGTCGCGACATCGACAGGCTTTGATTCCGGCGAGTTCACCTACAACATGGGCGACGACGTCGTGGAGGGCAGCGGGCAGGGCACCCAAGGCCAGGTCGGCTATGTGCTGGTGTCCAACTACTGGGAAAGCTGCTTTGGCGGCCTCTCTCCCCGCCTCGAAGACACCTATGGCAAGGGCAACTTTACCGATTGCCAGACCTTCGCCTACCTCGGGTCCACAGGCCTGGCCGGGGCAGCGGAAGCCATCGAATTCGCCACAGAGCGGCTGCACGCTGGCACCCAGGGGTGGAGCGGTGCGTCGGATCTCGCCGATGGCGAGTGGCGTGTGGAACGCCCCGGAGAGGCCCCCTACCTGGGCGGTTTGGAAGATTTCCGCGTTGACCTCGGGCGTGTCAGCATCACCAACGACTACTGGTCCGAGGCGGACGGGTATTGCGTGGACTTGGCGGAAACTGCTTCCTACCGCTACGGCGGTGGCGAAGAAGCCTTCCCCGCGGCTGTGAACCTTACGGGTAGCGGGCTTCCCCTGGTGTCCGATTCCAAGAATGAGGCGTGCGAGGACGGCACCTACTACGCCCCCGACACACTCAACTTCTGCCAGCGCGATTCGTCGGTGGGCGTGCCCGACTACGTGTACGCCTCCGATTGGCCCATCGATCATAACTTCTTCGAGGCGAACAACCGCAGCTTGAAGCCGGCCGATGTCGAACTCCACCTGCCAGATGTGGGGTTGGGAACCGTTGCCCTAGTCCTGCCTGAACCCCTCGTGGTCTACAACACCGAAGGCTACGAAGAGGTCTTCACTGATGGGCGATTGGGCGCGCAGGATGTGTGGGCCGCCTACGGCACGATGCAGCACTGCTTCGACGATTCGGGCCGCACCGAAGATCTCGCGGACGGCGCCATCACCTTTGAATGGCCCGTGAGCGAAGTGGAATACCCCGACCTCGACGAAGAGGTGCTCGGCGTGCGCACCTATGTGCGCGTGTCGCTCAGCGAACTCTCCCTCGGGTGGTTCGGCGGGATCAGCACGCCCGTGCGGGCCACGATCACGGTTCCCGATGAATACGACACCTACGAAACTACCGGTACCGATGGTCGGCCCGAAACCCGCTCCCAGGTCACCATCCCCGCCAGCGTGATGTACCAACTCCCCTCGATCAAGTTTCCTTCCGCGGGAGGCCTGGGCGGGGGCCTCATCGAGCCTGGGGTGGACGACCACTACGGCTACATGTTCATCGAGGTCCAACGCGTGACCGAGTACACCCTCCAGACCGACGTGGGGCCGATGGTCTTCGCGTACGTCACGGGCGATTTCGGCTTCACGGAGTGGACCAACCCGACCGACGACGCCTGCCACGATTGCGAGGACAACGACGGCGACGGGTGGGTGGATGACAAGGACCCCGAGTGCGCGGCCGGGCTTGACGAGCTCGGCGTGCGGGGCACCACAGCGTGCAGCGACGGTGTCGACAACGACGGCGATGGCGATGCCGATGCCGCAGATGACGCCTGCGCGAACGCTGGGGACGGCGACGAGTCGAACTGCGACAACAATCTCGACGACGACAACGACGGCGCGGAGGACTCCGACGACGCCGAGTGCGCTCGCGGCGACAACGAGTCCCAGCCCGACGGCTGCGTCGATGGCGTGGACAACGACGGGGACGGATGGGTGGATGCCGCCGACCCCGACTGCCTGGCAGGAATCGTGGAAGAGGCGCTGAGCACTTCGGCGTGCAACGACGGTCTGGACAACGATGGGGACAACCTCACGGATGCCCTCGACCCGGAGTGTACTACGGCAACCGACGAGTCCGAGCAGGACTGATCAATCGCACGATAAGCCTTGACGCCCGCGCGCCCACGAGCCATATGGGCAGCGCGGCGGGGATGGCCCCAACGCCTCGGCGGCAGCAACCTTTCGAAAGAAAAAGTTGACGCCCACCACCCAAAGGGATAACCCCGCGGGCTCCGGGAAGAGGACAACGAAAGCTGTCCCGACTGCCGGTCGGTCTTTGAAATATTGGTAGCAGTTTCGAAAGTTCAAATAGAGATTGAGTCTGAAGTTTCGTTTAGCCACGAAACGCGGACCAGGATTAAAACTGGAGAGTTTGATCCTGGCTCAGAGCGAACGCTAGCGGCGGGCCTAACACATGCAAGTCGAGCGGGGAGCAATCCCAGCGGCGCACGGGTGAGTAACGCGTAGGTAATGTGCCTCTTGGTGGGGAATAACCTTGGGAAACCAGGGCTAATACCGCATAATGCCCTTCGGGGTGAAAGCAGCAATGCGCCGAGAGAGCAGCCTGCGTCCCATTATTTATTCCTAGTTGGTGAGGTAACGGCTCACCAAGGGTACGATGGGTAGCTGGTCTGAGAGGATGATCAGCCACACTGGAACTGAGACACGGTCCAGACTCCTACGGGAGGCAGCAGTGGGGAATATTGCGCAATGGGCGAAAGCCTGACGCAGCCACGCCGCGTGAGTGATG
>CAMBIK010000003.1 GCA_945867435.1 Klebsiella pneumoniae | reverse complement strand
AGGCTGACCCCGCGAGAGGTGCTGGCGTATGTGGCGGCCTTGCAGGGGTGTACCGATGGCGATGCACGGGCCGAAGCGCTCCTCGACCGCTTCGACATCCGCCCGTTCGCCCATGTGGCCTGCGACCGGCTTTCCACCGGGATGAAGCAGAAGGTCAACATCGCCCGGGCCGTGGTTCACGACCCTCCGGTGTTGATCTTCGACGAGCCGACCGCCGGCCTGGACGTACTGGTGGCTCAGGACTTGTTCAGCTTTCTCGAAGATATGCGGGCGCGTGGGCGGTGCATTCTCTACAGCACCCACATCATGGGAGAGGCCGAACGCCTCTGCGATCGACTCGTGGTGATCCATGCCGGCCGGGTGCTCGCCACGGGGACCCTGGCCGAACTGCGGGCGCAAACCGGGCTGGAGCGCCTCGAAGACGTGTTCATGCACCTCGTTCGCGGCGGCCCGCGTTGACCGGGAACAGTCCGTTCCGGCTGCTCCTGCGCGTGGTTGTCGCGGAGCTACGGCAGCATCTCCGCGACCCGCTCACGCTGGTCTTCATGGTGCTCGTGCCGCTGCTCCTCTACCCGGCACTCGGCATGGCGGGCCACCGGGCGGTCAAGATCGCGATGAACAAGGCCGATGCACAGGTTCTGAACGTGGCGATCGACGGTGAGATCCGACTGCCGGCGAACCTGAACCGCATTGAGGCCGAGGACATCCGCGAGGCGGTTGAGTCGGGAAGCGCGGTGGCCGGAGCCCGACTCACCCCGTCCGGGGCGGAGCTGTGGTGGGACAGCCGCAGCCCCGACAGCATCGACGCCCGCGCTCGCATCGGCAAGGCGCTGACCAAGCACCGCAAGGCCACGCAACCTACGCGGGTGGATTCCGACGACACCCTGAGCCGAGCCGCACGCGACCGAGAGACCGCCGCCCGCATCCTCCCGGCGTTGCTCCTGTTCACCCTGCTGGCAGGCGGCCTCTACACCGCGCTCGACGTGATCACCGGGGAAAAGGAGCGCGGCACCATGGAAACCCTGCTTACAACCGCGGCGGAACGCTGGGTCGTGCTCGGGGGCAAGTTCGCGGTCGTGCTCTGCTTCACGCTCGTGACCACGCTGTTTTCCGTCGTCTCGGCATGGGTCGCCGCGGGGGCCACCATGGGTTTGGACCTCCCCCTCTCCACGGCCGCATTGACCTTCGTGCTGTTCCTGCCGATGGCCGTGCTGATGTCCGCCATCCTCTCGGTGGCGGCCGCCTGGGCCCCAGACTTCAAGAGCGGGCAGGTGTTGACCACCCCGCTGCTCATCCTGCCCCTCGCGATGGCGGCGGTGACCTTTCTTCCGGGCTTCGCCCTCACGTACGCCTCGGCGCTGCTCCCCATCGCCGGGCTGGCGCTCGCCACGCGGGAAGTCCTGGCCGGGCACGCGTTGGGCGCCCCCGTGGCCGTGGCCTTTGTCGCCACCTCGGTCTGGGCGGGGCTGACCCTGGCCTGGGGTGTGCGGCTGATGGGCCGGGAGGATGTGGTGCTGGGAACGCGGGGGGGGGGCCAGCGGCGGATGCGGGGAGACTACCGAGCGGATGCGGCGTCCCTGTGGGGAATTGCCTTGCTTGCGCTATGGTTCCTCGGGCAGACCGCACAGTCGATCCAGGTTTGGGGGGGGATGGCGTTCACCCAACTGGCGCTCCTCGCTCCGCTGGCGTTGGTGGCACCGTGGTGGCTGGGCCTGCCGATCCGGTCCACGCTCCGGTTGGTCGGCGCACCCGCACGCGAGTGGCTCCGCGCCTTGGTCGTAGGGCTTTGCCTCCCTGGACTCGCTCTTTCGGTCGCGTCGCTTCAGGGGCTCATCCTCACCACGCCGACCAGCCTGTTCGAGGGCGTCTTTCCCGAGAATGCCCCCCTCTGGCAGCTCACGCTGGTGTTCGCGGTGCTGCCGGGCGTGTGTGAAGAGCTGCTCTTCCGCGGGGCGTTCTTCGGCTTGTGGCGCACCCGCGCCTCGCCCGCTGCGACCGTGGCCGTGACCGCCCTGGCGTTCGGCCTCTTTCACCTCAGCATCTTCCGGTTTCTGCCGACCGCGGTCCTCGGCTGCGCCCTGGGTGTGCTTTCCCTGCGAAACCGCAGCGTCCTCCCCGGGATGCTCGCGCACGCGCTGAACAACGGCTTCGCGATGGTCGCGTTGTCCCAGGGATGGGCGGTGGAGGCTGGATGGGCCTCGGCCGCGGCGGCGGTCGTGGTCCTCGCGGCGCTGGCCGCGTAGCGCTACCCCAACCCACGCCCCCATTCGCTCATCACGCCCCTCAATCGTGCCCCATCCTCTGGGGTCAGCCCGACGAAGCGGGTGCCGACCAGGGATAGATGGGGCTGCCTCGGGAAGTCGCGGATGTTTCGCACTTGCAGGGTCACGTCGAGCGCGGCGCTGCCTGGAAAGTGTAGGTTGCCGCTAATGTATTCGTCGACACGGAAGCAGAAACGACGAGGGTCGAACACGAGGGCGATGCCTTCGTCGGAAAGGTCGTACAGCGCAACGTTGGGCTCGCCCACGACATCCATGAGCTGGAAACAGAAGCCGGCCACGCCGACGACCGGGACCCTTTCCCGGATGCGCCGGTCGCAGCGCTCCACCGCGAGCGGGGGCCGCAAACGCCACCGACCCGCGAGGTCGATGCAAAGCAGCTGGGTCAGAAACGAGAAGGCGTCGGCGCGGGCAAAATACGCGACCTTCACGGCCGCGCCCGGGCCCGGGTTCGGCAGCAGCACGCGGGAATCGGGGGCGAAGACCGGCCCGGCGGGGTCGGGCGGAGGGAAGAACCCCTGGGCGGTCACCCCAAAGGCCGTGAGCGTGACCGGTCGCTTGTCCGCCGACGCGCAGGCCAGGTGAACGGCGATGTCGCCGGGCCGAGTCAGCCACTGGGGTTCATGCGCCGACCGCGTGTCCATGACGAGCTCCCCCACCGCAGGATCGGATGGGGGCGGGCGCGATGTGAGGGCGTCTGAGGTTAGCCAGGAAACATGGCCGAAGACCACGCAGGGCAGCCGTTGCGCAGCGTCTGCATCCGCTGCGGCGCCGACAAGGAGCTCCCCCTCGGGCGCTGCTCGGGCTGCGCGCACCTTCCCAGCATCGGGGAGCGCGCGCTCTCCTTGCTCGCCTCCACGCGCATCCTCTCCACCCTCGAGCTGGACTCCGTGCAAAGCCGCATTCGGCTCGGCGAACCTCTGGCCCCCTCCGCGGCTCGACTTGAGGCGGCAGGCGCACTTTTGGTCGGGGAATCCGGACCCTCGATCCGCCCCTTGAGCCGCGCCCAGGAGATCGCGCTGCTGGTCCTCGCGATCCTCCTCACGCCGCTCCCGGTCTTGGCGGTCGCCTACGCGTGGCGCGACACGCCGGTGGCTCGCCCCGCGCTCAGGGCGGCGCTCATCGGGGGCGTGGTGAACGTTGCGTTGTCGTGTTCAGGCTGGTGGTTCTGAAAGCAACACGCGGACCCGATCGGCAAAATCACGCATGCCAAAGGGCTTCCTGAGGACGGGAGTGTGCTTGCTGCTCACAACCAGCTCGTCGTGGCCGGTAACCAGGAGCAGAGGCAGGTGGGGGAACGAACGACGCGCCTCGGCGACCAGCTCCACGCCGCTCAACCCGGGGAGCATCGCGTCGGTGATGAGGGCCGCAAGGTCGCCCCCACGCGTGCGGAGCAGAGCGGTGGCGGACACGCCATTGGTCACCGCAAGTGCCGTGTACCCCTCGCGCTTCAGGACCGCGGCCATCATCGCCAGCACGGCGGGCTCATCTTCTGCGACGAGAACGGTGCCGCGGTGGGGCACGCTGCGGACGCTATCGGGAGGCGCGTACAGTTGAAACTGCATCACGACACCGCCCTCGGCCACGATGAGCAGGCGGCCGCCCGCCGCCGCCACCGCCGCGCGCGCGCTTTCGATGTCGAGGCCAAACGTGGGCGTCGGCGAGGGACTTTCGAACTGAAGGATGCCAAACCCCTCGCGGGAGAAGACGTGGACAACGATTCGTTGGGTTCGACCTATACTACGCGCCAGCGCACCCGCGAGGGTGGCGATGGCCCAGAAGCCCTTTTCGGGGATGGCGCGAACCACGCAGTCCGTGTCGATGACCCCCAAATCCACCGGAAGCGGCCCGCCCATCGAGGTCAGGGCATCCTGGACCAGGGTGCCGAGGTTGACGGCCATGGCCTCCGGGCCGGCGCTGGAGTCGGAAAGCGCAAGGACCTCACGCCGCATCGTGTGGAGGCCCTCGACGCCGGCGAGGGCTTCGCGGATCGATGCGGCGAGGGGGGCGGGAGGGTGTTCACGAAGCACCGCGCCGAGAGCGGCTTCCAACGAGGTGGCGACCCGCTCCAGGCGCCTGGCGACATGCGTGACCACGGCATCGCGCGCCGGATGCCCACCCTCGCTGGGGGGGAGCAGCAGGAAGCCAGTCCCCAGGCGTTCCGCGCGCACGCGCAGCGGCGTGCGACCCGCCGAAAGCAGCCACGCGCCGTCGGCGCGCGTATCCAGCCGCGCATCGGCACAGTCAGGAGCCCAAGCGGTGAATGCCTCATTGGAGCAAGCGATGCATCCCGATGCATCCACCCACGCCGCTGGTAGGCCAAGCGCATGGATGAACGCTGCGGGATCAGGGGACATCGGCATACCTGAAGCGGATGAGGGCGATCGCCGAGGCGATGGCGGTGATCGCCACCACAGCCACAAACTGGATGGGTTCGAACTGCGTTTCCCAGGATTCCCAGCAACCCATCGCGCCCACGAGGGTCCAGTCCATCGCGGCCGCAGTCCAACCCTGGCCCAGGAACTGGCCCAAGCCGTACAGCATCACCCAGACAAAGCGGTCGACCATGAGCAACAGGAGCAGGCTCACGACCACGCCGCCTACCGAGCGCATGAATGTGGCGAGTGCCAAGCCGAGCGCGATCAGGGCCACATCGCTGACAAAGCTGGCCGCATAGCCAAGGAAAACCCGAACGACAGACCCCGCCGCCGCGCCCGCCGCCGGCTCGGCGAAGATCGCCCAACCCAGGAGGATCGACGCGAGGAAGGTGCCTACAAGCGTGAAGATGGAAAGCGCCCACAGCGCAACAGTCTTTGCCGCAAGGATGCTCCACCTGGGAACCGGACGTACCACCAGCTCGCGCAGCGTCCCGTTGGCTCGTTCCCCCGCCACGCTGGAGGCCGTCGCGAGGAAGAGCAGCATCGGCAGCACGAAGAAGTTTCGGACAAACAGGGCGTACCCACTGGCACCCACGGCGTCGGTCTGAAGGAAGTTGGTCCACGCTTGCCCGTTCATCTGGGCCCCATCCCCCAAGCCCGCCACCCAATCCAACCAGAGCACGGTGAAGATGCCGATGAGCACCGACACGCACACAGCCCCCAGTCCGCTCCACTGCGTGAACACTTTGAGCAGCTCCGCGCGGACCATGGCCGAAAACTGGCGTGGCATCACGCGACCCCCGGCTCGGAGGAGGTGACGGAGAGAAAGATCTCCTCCAACGTGCGGGCCTTGGGCACCAACGCGCTGACCGCCACCCCGGCCGCAACCAGCGCACGGTTCACCTCCGCCGCATCGCGACCCCGAAGGTGCAGCCTGAGCCGGTCGTGGTCGCCATCGCCCACGACCTCGACGCCGCCGAGCCGCTCGAACACCCGCAACGCAGCCGGCCGGTCAACCACCCCCACCTGCACCTCCTCCACGCCGCCAAGCGTCGCCAAAAGCTCCTCCATCGACCCTTCGGCCTTGAGCACCCCGCGGTCGAGGATGCCGATGCGGTTGCACATCATCTCCACTTCAACCAGCAGGTGGGAACTGACGAATACGGTGAGACCATCGCGCCTGACCAGATCCTTGAGCAGCAGGCGCACCTCGACCATGCCGCGCGGGTCAAGCCCGTTGGTTGGCTCGTCCAAAATCAGGAGCTTCGGCTTTCCCAGCAGGGCCCGGGCGATACCGAGGCGCTGGCGCATCCCGAGCGAGTAGCCGCGGACCCGTTCTGCGGCGCGTTCGCGCAGCCCCACCCGTTCCAGCACCTCGTCGATCTCCGCGGGCGTTCCGCGCCCTGCGTAGGCCGCCGCGATGCGGAGGTTGTTGCGGCCCGACAGCCAGTCGTTGAAGGTGGGCGTTTCGACCATCGCCCCGACCTCCGCGCGTTGGCGCACAGGGTCGCGATCCCCAAACAGATCCACCGTGCCTTCGCTCTTGGCGATGAGGCCCAGGATGGCGCGGATGGCGGTGGTCTTTCCCGAGCCGTTCGGGCCCAGAAAACCGTAGAGATCTCCTGTATCTACCCGGATATTCAGCCGGCTTACCGCGGCGCGCTTCCCGTAGAATCGCGAGAGGCCAGAAACGGTCATCGCTGCAACTGGGCTTGTCACGCGCCGCATCTCCGTGTAGACAGCACGCCCTAACGCGGAGTCCCCCATGTTCGCCCTCTTCACGCTTTCCGCCTGCCTCGATCCGGTTGCAAAGGACACGGACACCGCTTCCGATGGCGGCGACTCGGGAGGCGGCGGAGGCGGCGCAACAATCTTCGACGTGCGCAACGGCGACGTGGGTGACGGCGAAACGGTCACGCTGACCGGCATCCTGGTCAGTTCGCCCTTGACCCGCGCCGACACCGACAGCGGCAAGTCCGACGGGTTCTTCGTCCAGGACCCGGCGGGCGGCGAGCGCAGCGGCCTCTATGTGTGGTCCCAGGGTCAGTTCGGAAGCGAACTTTCGCTCGCGGTGGGGGACGAAGTCACCATCAGCGGCAAGATCAGCGACTACTTCGGGTGGACCGAGCTGGTCGTGGGGGATGCTTCCTCCATCGAACGCACCGGCCAGGGCACTCTGCCCGCTCCCGCCGACCTTGGGGATGGCGTCGGCGTGGATTGGGATGCGTGGGAGAGCGTGCCTGTGACCGTGACCGACCAGACCGTGGAATCGATCAACGCCTACAGCACGGGGATGCTCACCGCTGGCATCGGCCTCGACGACGGCTTCATGTACAACGACTACGACTGCCGCGGTCACTTCGACAGCGTGACGGGCATCGTATTCTACCAGTACGAAGCATGGTCCTTGAACAATCGGACCGCCGCGGACCTGGGCGGCTACGGGCCGGGCGCAACGGTCGATACCACCGTACACGGCATCCGTACCGATGGCGTATGCGGCCCCGTACGGGTGGTCGGCGTGGTTTCGACCGCCCCCAGCTTCGGCGAAGACAAGGACCGCACGTACCTCTTCGTACAGGACGCGGGGGGGGGCGAATCCAGCGGCATCGTGGTGTACGACCCGGCAGGGTGGACCTGGTGGGAGCCCGGCATGACGTTCGACGTGACGGGCACGGTCTCCAACTACTACGGGTTGATGGAGATCAGCTTGTTTGGGGGGGGCACGATGGTGGAGACCGGCGTGGCGGAGCCCACCGTTTCGACCGTCCCTGCCGACGTGGCGGACTGGGAGCCATGGCAGTCCGCGCTCATCCAGGTCGAGGGGCTGACCGCGGTTTCGGTCGATGAATGGGGCACAGTGCTCACCGACCGTGGGCTGTACATCGACAACCTGTTCATGCAGATTGAGGCGGAGCCAGGCACGACCTGGTCCAGCATCACGGGCCCGCTCTACTACACGAGCTACGACGATGTGCCTCAATTCCTGATCGAGCCGAGGGGCATCGACGACGTAGTTGAATGAACCGGCAGGCGTTGGGTTAGCCTTTCGTTCGAGGTGCTGATGGCCGCCCCCGCTCACGCTTACGCCGGCTTTGTCGCCAACGTCTTTCGCGGCGAAGTGCCTGCCGCATTCCTGTCGTCGGAAGGCTTCGCCAAGGCCCGCGTCGGGACCTGGGCACCCTTCGCCGAGGTGGAATTGGTCGATCCGGCTGCGCTGGCCGACCAGATCGGGGCTTCCCACCCGGCCCTGCCCCAGCTGCTCGGCTTCCTCCGGCGCGGGAAAGGAGGATTTTACGCGCTGTGGCGGCGAGAGGAACGCCCATGGGCCGATTGTCCGGTCGTGTACATCGCCAACCCGATCGAAGGGTCGATCGTGGTGGCGCGCACGCTCGGAGAGTTCTTGACTGTCGCCGCCTGGGGCCTTGATGTGGTGGGCCTTGCGGGAACGGCCGGCGCGCCGAAGTCGGCATCGTCGTTCTTCACGCGGCGGAAGATCGTCCGGGCGGAAGATCCTGTCGCCGTGCTGGCCGCCGCCGCTGCGGATGTGACCGGGCTCGCCGCCCTGCTCGCACCCGCCGCCCCGCCGACCAAGAAAAAGGCCCCGGGGAAGAAGAAGCCTGCGGCCAAGCCGGTGGCGGAAGCGGCCGTGCCGGCGGCGGAAAAGCCCATGCCGGCAGGCACCGTCCCGTTCGACGACGACGCCAACACCGACGAACTCGCTCGCGCCGTTGCCCCCCCTGTGGCCCCTTCTGCGACAGCGGCGGAAGCCGCTGCGGTGAAGGCACCACCCCGCTCACGCGCGGCCGCCGCGGTCACCCTGAAGCCCACGCCGCCCGTTTCAGTCACGTCATTCGGCCCGGTGCCGACCCCCGCAGCGACTCCCGCGCCCGCCGAAGAGCAGAAGAAGGCGTGGTGGAAGATTTGGTAGGGGCGCGCTTCAGCTAGGGATGGCCGAGATCATCGAGGGTGCGAGTCCTTGGCCGACCCTGGAAGAGAGCCAGGGGCTCACGGAGCTGGAGGAGGCTGCCGGCGCCGGAGGGCGACGCGGCCCGAGGTGGCCGCCGGGGCTTTCGCGTGCTCACGCCTTCAGATCTCCGTGCATCCAAAGGCCACATAGTACCGAGGCTCATTCCCCCACACCCAACAGGCCGAGGCATCGTCTGCGGTGAGCATGTAGGTCATGTTTCCGGCGGCATCCAGCGTGTCGTTGAACAGGGTGCTCCCATCTTCGACATCGCTCGGGGTAAACACGCCGGTCAGGCGCCCCCCCGCGGCCCCCAGGGTGTGACAGACATCCCACCCGTAGTCGTCGTACCCCAGCGGCTGGCTGCCGAGGATGCAGGATTCACCGTACCACCCCTGGTCCCCCGCGCGCGTTTCCGCGATGCCGAGGCTCCAGCCCGCAGCCGAGCCTTCCACCGTGATGGAGGCTCCGCTGCTGTCCCACGCCACGTCTACGGCGGTGAGGGTCGCCCCACTCGAAAGGCCCTCATCGGCCTGCCCATCGCAGTTGTCGTCCAGGCCGTTGGGAACCTCTTCGGCGTCGGGATGGATGCCGGAGTCGGTGTCGTTGCAGTCGGCCCCGTTGTCGGCGGCCTGTTCAGGGCGTTCGCACGCCTGCATCGCCCCCGCCGGATCCCCGTAGCCATCGCCATCCGCGTCGGTGTAGTAGGTGCCCCCTGCTTCCTCGTCGACCTCGGTGTCGCAGTCGTTGTCCAGACCATCGCAGGATTCGGCGGCTCCAGGGTGGATCAGGGCGTCCTGGTCATCGCAGTCGTCGTCCACTAGGTAGCCGTCGCAGTCGGCGTCGCTTCCGCAGTCCGTGTCGGCAGCGGTGTCGGCGGCGGTGTCGGCAGCGGTGTCCCCGGCCGAGTCGAAGGCGGGATCAGGGCGAGTGAAGCAGGCGAACAGGCAGAAGAGCAGCATGGCCCCGGTGTACCACGTTACGCTCAGCCGCGATGGACAACGTGTTCGATGACCTCGCCCGGCGGCTCCGTCGCACCGACCTGTTGCTGCTGCGGGCGGTGCGGCGGCAGCGTTCGCGACCGGCGATGCGCGCCAAAGGCCAGTTCTGGGGCTCGGTGATCACCGACGACGAAGTGGATGCGCTCTTGCGTGCCCACGGCGAAATCGACTACGCCAGCGGGCCGGATGGGCTGGAAGAAGCCGTACTCGCCTCCACCGCGATGCGCGACGCGCCGGGAGGCCGCTTTTCCCTGTTTCGGGAAGCCTTCGACCTCGATGGGGATGATGCCGACCTGGTGCTGCTCGCCCTCGCTCCCGAAATCAGCGCGGGGTACGGCAAGATCTTTGCCTACCTCAACGACAATCTGAACCAGGCCTACCTTACAGTGGACATGGCCACGCGCGTGCTGCGCGCCGGGCGCCGCGAGCGACTCGCCCTGCAATCCCGGCTTCTGCCCGGCGGGGCGCTGGTCCGAAACCGACTGCTGCTGTTGAACCCGCCCGATGGCTTTGAAACCCACACCTCGCGCCGCCTCCACCCAACCCCGCGACTGGTAAGGTGGTTTCTGGAGGAAGGGGAACTTCCGGCCGGCGTCGGCTTCACCCCCATCGATACCCGCCTCGAACCGTTCATCCCGGCGCCCACCCGGAGCCGGATCGAAGACCTCGGGGACACCCTCAAGACCGCCGTCACCGTAGCGGTGGTCGGCAGCACGGTGGGCCTGCGGGAAGGGGTGGCCCAGTCGCTCGCCCGCTTCGTCGGCCGTCCGTTGGTCCGGATCGATCTGGAACGAGCCCGGCAATACCTGGATGAGCCCTGGGATCTCATCCGGGAGCTGCGCTTGAGCGGGGCGCTCCCGTATGTGATCAACGTGGCGCCGGCTCAGGAAGATCCCGCGCTTCGAAACGGGCTGATGGCCCTCGGGGTGGCGCTGGCCACGCTGCCCTACCCGGTCCTGGTCTCGGGAAGCGACCGCCGGGCGATCTCGGGGCTCTTAGGGGCGGAACGGCCCAGCGTTACCGTACACGTCGGCCGCACGACCCTGGAAGAAAGGGTCGAAGCATGGACCGTATCGCTGGAGCGGAAGGGATGGTCGGCCGCCATCGCTTCTGACATCTCCGAACGCTTCTACAGCGTCGGCGGCACCACGATTCCGCGGGTGATCGAACGCGCCGCGGCCGAGGCGGGCGGGAGAGAACCGGCGGTCGAGCTGTTGTGGTCTGCCGCGCGGGAGCTGTCCCGCCCCGAGTTCAAGGGGCTCGCCCAGCATGTCATCCCCCAGTTCAAGATGGATGACCTGATCATCACCGACAAGGTGAAGGACCAGCTTCACCATCTCACGCACTACCTGTCCGAACAGGAAAATGTGTACCACCGCTGGGGCGGCAGCAAGGTCCGGGCGCGGGGCTACGGCATCAAAGCCTTGTTTTCAGGCGGCCCCGGCACGGGCAAGACCATGGCCGCCGAGGTCATCGCCGGGTCGCTGGGCCTGGACCTGTTTCGCGTGGATCTCTCCAGCGTGATCTCCAGGTGGGTGGGTGAAACGGAGAAGAACCTGCGGGAGATCTTCGATGCCGCAGAGGGCGGAACGGCCGTGATCCTCTTCGACGAAGCCGATGCCTTGTTCGGTTCGCGTGGCGAAGTAAAGCAGGCGCAGGACCGCTTCGCCAACCAGGAAGTCAGCTTCCTCCTGCAACGTCTCGAAGTGTTCGAGGGCTGCGCCATCCTCACCACCAACCTTCAGGAGAACATCGACGAAGCGTTCTTGCGTCGGTTCGGCGCGGTGGTCGAGTTTCCGATGCCCACCGCCGAAATGCGGCAGAAGCTCTGGGAAAAGGCGATTCCCCCCTCCGCCCCGCGGGGAGACGATCTCGACCTGGCCTACCTGGCCAACCAGTTCGCCCTGGCCGGCGGCGGCATCGTGAACAGCGCGATCAACGCGTGCATTCTGGCTTCCGCTCGGCGGGAACAAGTGTGCATGCGCCATGCCGTGGAAGCCGTGGCTCGAGAGATGATCAAGATGGGGAAGCAGGTGAATCGCGTCCACTTCGCCGACTACTACGAGTTCGTGAAGGACTTGTAGGTGCTCGCCCTGGCCTTGTGGATCAGCTGCGCGGCGGATCCTGGCGCGCTCGCCGAGGCCTGCGATCCGCGGGAATTGGCCGCAGGCGAGGTTCGATCCCGAAGGATCGCGTGCGACGAGGAGCGGGTCGGCGGCGGCGAGGGGCGCGTGGACGACTGGCTGATCGAGAACGCCCAAGCCCGCTTCGTCGTGCGGGACACCTACGCCTCCCTCACGCAGCTTGGAGAGGAAGGAGGAACGCTCATCGACGCAGCCGAAGTGGGCGGCGCGGACCTGCTGATGGAGTTGATGCCCCACGGGGACCGAGGCACCGTGGTCGCCGAACAAGGCGAAGGCTTCGCAGAGCTGCGCCTGCCCGGCGTCGTGTACCGGCTGGAGGCCGATACGTTGCGCCTTAGCATCGAAGACCCCGATGGCACCTTGCTCGCAGGCACTTGGGTGCCTCTGCCCGCGGCCGACCATGTGGGCCCCGTGGCCCGCAGCGAGGGTGCCTTCTTCGGGGTGGAGGTGGCCGAGGTGCCGCCGCCGGAGGCCGATGGGTGGGGACAGGTGCCTCTCGCCGCGTTCTCCGGTGTCGCCCTTTCGCCGGGCGACCTCTGGGCCGACGGAGAAGCCTTCGACGTGACCCTCGATGCCGACATGCTGGAGGTGTCCCTGGCGGGGCGCGTCGTGGACCGCGTGCCGGTCATCGACGGCCGCGCAGTGGGCGTAGCAGTGGTGGGGACCGTGCTCACGGGCGCTCGCGAGGGCTGCATCTACGAAGGCCTGGCGAAGCTAGGCTGCGGTGGCCTCACGGTCCGAGTTCGCGACGATCACGGGGCAGACCTCGCGGCCACGGTCCACCTCGGCGCGCTCGATGTGCCGCTGGGGGCGGGGGGGGGGCGCGCCCCGTTGGGAGTTCAGCCCGGCGAGGTCTGGGTGTGGGCGGGGCCGCGCTACGCGGCGTGGCGCGGCTGGTTCACGGGCGGCGAAGACCACGCCGAGGTGGTGCTGCCCCTTGCGATGGCCGCAGAGGTGGAATGGGCGGGATCGCCGTGGCCCATCGGGGGGGGGCTGCTGGCCGACTTCGCTGTGGAAGCGGCCCCCGACGCGAACCAGGGCACCCTGGCGGCCACCGCAATCCACGCCCTTCGCGGCGAGGGGGTGGGGTGGGCCACCCTGGTCGCGGATGACGAGGTGCCGGTCGTGGACCGCGCCGCGCACGACAACGTGCTCGTGACCAGCGCCACCCGCTCGCTCGATGTGTGGGCCTGGGGTGCGGTTTCCACGACACGGCGCGCGGCACACGGCGCCCTCGATTGGGCGGGCTTCGGGGCCCTCGACCGGCTCACGCTGGTGCGGGGGGGGCTCGGCGCCGGCCGCTTCACGGTCGTGGATACATCCTGGGTCGAGGCTGGCTTTTCGGATGCACCGCAACCGTGGGATTGGCCGGTACGCCCCGATGCGCTGTGGCTAGACTCGATGGCCGATCTGCCGGCCCTCGAAGCCCTGGCCAACGCCTGGATCGACGCCCAACCCGTTGCGGCGCGAACCTGGCTGCCGTTCGTGGGAGCACCCAACGCCGCGGCCACCGAGCGAGCCCTGAACACGCGCCTGGCAAGCGCTGGCAACGGGCCGCGAGTGGATGTGGCGTGGCTGCACACGCCCCCCGGCCAGCGCTACGAGACCCTCGCGGTCGAGGCCTCCGCGCCGGGATGGATGGGCACGCTCGTGGCCACGGCGCACACCAACCTGGGCGACTTCACCTTTGCCCTGGACTCTTCCGGGCACGCCAGACTGCACCTGCGTACCGAAAACTGGGTGTACGTCACGGTTTCGGCTCCCCGGTCCAGGCCGTGGGGGGGAGATCCCGCCTGGGCAGTCAGCGCGCTGCGGTGGCTGGGGGTGGGAGAGCTGGGGCCGTAGGGTCGGAAAGAGGCACAGGCAGAAGCGTCTCCACTTCGCCCGCCCACATCAGGGCCGCGCCACAGGTGCGCGTGGCATCCACCACATGGCCTGCACCGCGAGCCGGTTCAGTCGTGAGGGCGAACGCGTACTCGGGGGGCGGGCGTGGGGCGATTGGCTTTCGCTTCATCCCTGCGCTTACGGTCGTGGGGCGTCAGGAGAAACGGGGAGGAAGCGGTCTCGGGGATCGCTCGCGCTACTCCGCGGCGAGAGTAACGACGATTCCAGCCGGGGTCTCGGCACAAAACAGCTCGGCCTTGCGGGAGCCGCGGGTGAGTTCGTACCTGAACACGCCGGCGGCACGCTGCTCCCAACCCGCCCGAACTAGTTCCGCGTGGACCTCCCCGCACGCCGCCACCACGTCTGCGAGCCCGGTCATGGCCACCCGACCGGCCGTACACTCGACGATGGAGAGAGCGGATGGCACCACGACGCCATCCGCCCATTCAGGGCAGACCTCGCTTTTCCGAGGAGGCGGCGGTGCCCGGGGGGGGATGGGAATGCCCATGGTGGTGGTGCCGCCGCCGAGTCCATCCATCCCCACGGGCGCGGCGGGCACCGGGGGCGGAGGGCTTGTTCCGCGGTCCGAGCAGGCGAGGATGAGCAGGAGCATCGGTCAGCCCCGACCACCTGCGGGCTTGGGCCTCCGCATGAAGTGGCAGGTGTATCCACCCGGATTCTCTTCGAGGTAGCGCTGGTGGTAGTCCTCGGCGCGGGTGAAGTCGCCGGCCGCGACGATCTCGGTCACGATGGGGGCGTGCCACTGTCCCGACGCCCCGACCTGCGCCTTCACCGATTCGGCGGTAATCCTCTGCTCATCCGTCGTGAAGAAGATGGCCGAGCGATATTGGGTGCCGATGTCGTTCCCCTGGCGGTTGGTCGTGGTCGGGTCGTGCATGAGGAAGAACCACGAACGGAGCAGCTCGGTGAACGGCAGCACCGCAGGGTCGAACGTCACGCGAAGGGCTTCGGCGTGGCCGGTGCGGCCCGTGCGAACGGCCGTGTAGTCGGGGTTCGCCAGGGCGCCGCCGGTGTACCCGACCTCCGTTTCCAACACCCCGGGTACGGCCCGAAGCAGCTCCTCCATGCCCCAGAAGCAGCCCCCGGCGAGGATGGCGGTCTCCAGGGTGGTGGCGCAGCCAACCGCGGGAGCCGAGATGGCGCAGGAGGTGGCGGCAAAGGCTGCCAAGTCCGCTGTCGCCGCGCCTGCTCGCGGAACGAAGCGCAGCGAGGCTGAGTTGATGCAGTACCGCATCCCGGTCGGCGCGGGGCCGTCGCGGAAAACATGACCGAGGTGCGAATCCCCCTCCGCGGAGCGCACCTCCACGCGCTGCCGCCCCCCGGACCCATCCGCCTTCATGGTCACGGCTTCAGCGCGAATCGGCTGGGTAAAGCTTGGCCATCCTGTGCCTGAGTCGAACTTGTCCTCCGACCTGAAGAGCAGATCTCCGCTCACGATGCACACGTAGTCTCCCGCCTCGTGGTGGTCCCAGAAGGCGTTCCGGAACGGCGGTTCCGTGGCATCGGCCTGGGTGACTTGGTACTGCATGGCGGTCAGCGTGCGGCGCAGCGTGGCATCGTCGGGTCGAGGCATCGTTTCTCCGGGGGCCGGGCAGTATAGCCGACGTGGAAGACACGTACGCGGGCGCAGCCCTGTTGGTTCCTGGTCACTCGCCAGACGCGATACGCGGCCCCCCCTTCCCCGGAGCCCCGATGCCACTCGCGACCCCCGCCTCCTCCTCCTTTCGCGACCCCAGCGGCTTCATGTTCCAGGAAGGCGGCGTGTGGTTTCGGCAAGTGAACGAGAAGTATCGCCCCGACTTCGAGGCCCTGGTCGGGAGCGGCCTGTACGACGAGCTCGTGGCCGCGGGCCGCCTCATTCCGCACGCGGAAGTCGCGCCACGCGAAGGTGCGTGGAAGGTCCTGAAGCCGCACCAGATCGACACGATCAGCTACCCCTACGAGTGGTGCTTCTCCCAGCTCAAGGACGCCGCTTTGGCCACCCTCGCCATTCAGGTAGCGGCGATCGAACGTGGGATGTCGCTGAAGGATGCTTCTGCCTACAACATTCAGTTCTTGGATGGCCGTGCCGTTCACATCGACACCTTGTCGTTCGAACGCCTGGAGGAAGGCCGCCCCTGGGTGGCGTATGGCCAATTCTGCCAGCACTTCCTCGCCCCGCTCGCGCTGATGGCCCGCACGGACATCCGGCTCTCCCAGTTGAGCCGCGTGCATATCGATGGGGTGCCGCTCGACCTCGCCGCCGCGCTGCTCCCGTGGTCGACCCGCTTTTCCTTCGGACTTGGGCTCCATGTGCACGCCCACGCCTCCTCCAAGACGCGCCACGCAGGGAACTCAGCCGCCCTCTCGGCTCCCGCCGCAAAGAGCGCCGTTTTCTCCAAGACGGCGTTTCTGGGAACGCTGGACAGCCTGCGCTCCACCGTTGAGTCGCTGGACTGGCGGCCAGCGGGCACGGAATGGGCCGACTACTATGAACGCAACAACAACTATGGCGAGGAGGGCCTACGGGAAAAAGAGCAGGCTGTCGGGGCGATGCTCGACCACCTCGCCCCCAAGACGGTGTGGGACCTCGGCGCCAACACCGGCCGAATGAGCCGCCTCGCCGCCTCCCGTGGCGCGAAGGTGGTGGCCTGGGACATCGATCCCGCCTGCGTGGAAGCCAACTGGAGGGCTGTGGTACGCGGCAAGGAAACCAATGTACTTCCGCTCCTGCAAGACCTCACCAACCCCAGCGGGGGCATCGGGTGGGGGGGAAGTGAACGCATGTCGATCGCGGAACGCGGGCCGGTAGATGTGGTGATGGCGCTCGGCCTCATCCACCACCTGGCGATCTCGAACAACGTACCGATGGACCGGGTGGCGGCGTTTCTTGCCGGGCTGGGAAGGGGGATCATCCTGGAGTTCGTGCCCAAGGAAGATTCGCAGGTGCGGAAGCTGCTCTCCACCCGCGAGGACATTTTTCCAACCTACGATCGCCCCGGCTTCGAGGCGGCCTGCGCCCGGCACTTCACCGTGGAGGAGGCCGTAGAGATCCCAGGCACCTGCCGCACGTTGTACCGGCTGCGCGCTCGCTGAGCAGGAGCGTTTGCAGAGACCCGGGCCGTGAAGTATACGCCTCCCCGGAAAGGAGCGGCGATGCCAAGGTTTGGGACTGCATTCTGCACACGGGCCGCATCGGCCTGCCTCTCGCCCCGCGCCCTCGTGGTGATCCTCGGGCTGTCGTTCGCTCAGCCCGCCCACGCCTACCTCGATCCCGCGTCGGGTGGCCTCCTTTTGCAGGCCGCAGTTGCGGGCCTCTTGGCCGGCATGTTCACCTTGAAGATGTACTGGGTGAAGGTGAAGGATTGGTTCAGGGTCCCTCCCAGGGCCAAGGCCGTTGGGGCCATTGCTGCGCTCACGCTGGTCATCGTCGCAGGTGTTGCGCTCACACGACCCGCAGCTCGGAAGTCATCCCCGGCGGCGAAGGTAGCCGCGCCGCCTGCGCCGACGCCCGTCGCTCCAGTCGCTGGCGAGCCGGTCGCCCCGGTCGCCCCAGACAGCCCTAAACCCTAGCGCACGGCCCCCGCCATGCTGGCGACGTGGTCGCTGAACTGGGCGAACTCGCCAATTCCGAAATCCACCTCCCAGCGCACCTCCCCCGCGGCGTTCACGCGCTGGAGCACGCCGGACGAACCCCAGTTCACCACGGCGTCGTCGGGACCGATCCACGACACGTTGCCGAGGATAACGCCGAGGTGGCTGGCGGCGTCATCGAACTGCCAGCGCGGGGTCGCGATCAGCGTGTCCGGGTCGAGGTCGTAGGCCATCGCGATGGCTGCTTCCACCGGCGTGCCCGGCGCACCGTTGTTCATCAGGGCAAGCAGCCGCCCGGCCTCGTGAACCTCGGGCGCATGCTGGCCGGCAAAGCCATCTCCGAGCACGGTCCAGTCTGAAAACTCGCCACCGAGCAACCAGTCCAAGGCGCCCGTGTCGCGGTCGATCTGCGCGACCGCATCCAGGTAAAACAGGGAAACGAACACCTTGCGACTATCGGAGTCGTAGGAGATTGAGTTGGCGTGCGGCCATTCGATCCATTTCCCCTCCACCACATGCCCGCCCCCCGACCAACTGAACTGATCCCAGGAGTTCCAGATCTGGCGGGTCGTACCGTCGGGAGAGACCTCCTGAAGGGTCTCCCCACGCACGCGCTGCCCGTCCACATCGCGGTCTTCCAGCGCAAGGACCAGGAAGCCGCCATCCGGCAGCAACGTGAAGTCGGCGTGGGAGGAGATCGGGGCGGCGACCCGAGTCTCCTCGCCATCGAGGGTGCTGGTGATGAACGTCTGTTCTCCCGTGGATTGACTGGCCGCCACCCACGTCACCGTGTGATTTACGCTGTCGTACCGTGCCCGATAAACGAACTGCGGAGAGGGCGCGCTCCACCACACGGCCTCTCCTAAACGATTGAGCATCGCGATGTACGCCCCCTCTTTCGCAGGCAGGGGCATCAACTCGAAGCCTTCCACGCCTTCCGCGGGCGGCACGGCCAGGATGGGGAGCGGCATCGCGATCGGGGCCGACACGGCCTCGATGTTCACCAGGTCACTTTCCCACCGCGTTCCCCCCGCTTCCGACACCACGCGCAGTTGCCATCCGTACCCGGCCGCGATCCCAGCCACGATTACGTCGTGTTCCGTGCCGACAACATCGTCTTCCGCCACGCGGTCGAGCCCATCCACGCCGTACTCCACCCGCCCTGTCGTGGGTTCCGGCGTGGACCAGCGCACGCGTTGCACCGGAGTGTCCCCGTGGGTGATCTGGGGCACCAAAACCAGGTCCTCCACGACCGCCGTATCGGCCGAGTCGACCGAGTCGACCGAGTCGTGCTCGGCCGGGGCGGTGTCGCACGCAAGCAGGATGTGGGTCATGCCCACTTAGTGTAGTCAGCGTGAGCGCAGAACGCTGGAACGGAGTTCGCTGCGTTAGGACCGCGCCGTGCGAGAAACGCTCACCCGCTACTGGGGCTTTGACACACTAAGGCCGTTGCAGTCCGAAGCGGTGGAGTGCGCCCTGGCCGGGCGCGACTCGCTCGTGGTGCTGCCGACCGGCGGCGGAAAGTCGCTGTGCTACCAGCTTCCCCCGCTGCTTCGTGCTCCAGGAGAAGCGACGTTCACCGTGGTCGTTTCACCGCTCATCGCGCTGATGAAGGACCAGGTGGATGGGCTGGTCCTGGCCGGGTACCCCGCGGCGGCGCTGCACGGTGCCGTGCCCGCGGCCACCGCCGCGAAGGTGCGGCGGGACATCGACCGCGGCGAAGTGAAGCTCCTGTATGTATCCCCCGAACGCCTCCTGAGCGAAGGGTTCCTGGCCTGGCTCGCGGAGCGTCCCGTTGCGGCCCTGGCGATCGACGAAGCGCACTGCATCAGCCAATGGGGCCACGACTTCCGCCCCGAGTACCGGCGGCTCGCCGAAGTGCGCACCGCCCTCGCCGGCGTGCCGGTTCACGCCTACACGGCGACCGCCACGCCGCGGGTGCGCGAAGACATTGCCACCCAGCTCGGGATGCGGGATCCCGCAATCCTGGTCGGCGTCTTCGACCGCCCTAACCTGACCTACCGGGTGATCCCACGGGTCGGAAACGGCGAGGATCAAGTGGAGGCGGCCCTGCGCCGGCACCCAGGCGAGGCCGCCATCGTGTACTGCATCTCTCGCAAGCAGACCGAATCGCTGGCGGATCACCTGGTTTCCCGCAAGTTTTCAGCGGCGGCCTACCACGCGGGGCTCGACGCCCACACGCGGTCCCAGGTGCAGGATGATTTTCTGGGCGAACGACTGGATGTGGTCGTGGCCACCGTGGCGTTCGGAATGGGCATCGATCGCGGCGATGTGCGCGCGGTGATCCACGCCTCGATGCCCAAGTCGGTCGAGGCCTACCAGCAGGAAACGGGCCGCGCCGGGCGGGATGGGTTGCCGGCCGAATGTGTGCTCTTGTACGCCTCGTCGGATGCGGTGAAGTGGGCGCAGATCATGGAGCGATCGGCGGCCGAGGCAGAAGTGCCGCCAGCTATCGTTCGGGCCCAGCGCGACCTGCTCACCCAAATGCAACGATTTGCGGCGGGCGCGCGCTGCCGCCACCAGGCGCTCTCCGCCTACTTCGGGCAGACCCTCCAGGGGGATTGCGGCGGCTGCGACGTGTGCAACGCCGAACTGGAGCTGTTTCCCGACTCCACGACGGTCGCCCGAAAGATCCTGTCCTGCGTGGCGCGCCTTCGCGACCCCTACGGCGCCGCCTACGTCGCTGACGTACTCCGAGGATCGACCCAGGCCCGGGTCCTGGAACGCGGGCACGACCGACTCTCCACCTGGGGGCTGCTCAAGGAGGTCGACAAGGACACGTTGGTGTCCCTCATCGACCAGCTGGTAGATCGGGGTGCCTTGGAGCGCGAGGTGGGCGAGTTTCCCGTGCTGCGGCTGACCGAGGCGGCGGGACCCATCCTGAAAGGCACGCAGGAAGTTCGCCTGCTGCGCGTGCGCCCCTCCGAAGTCCTGGTGGCCACGGACCGCAAGCGGAAGCGCGCCCAGGGGGTCGCCTTGGCGACCGACGAGCAGTCCATCTTCGACGATCTCCGCGCCCTTCGCCGCCTCCTGGCGAGCGAGCGGGGCGTGCCGCCCTATGTCATCTTCGGCGATGCGCCGCTGTTGGAGATGGCCCGGTTGCGCCCCGGGTCGCTGTCCGCGCTGGCCACGATCAAGGGGGTGGGCGCGGTCAAGCTGGAACAGCTTGGCGAGCGCTTCCTCGCCGCCATCGCCACATCCAGTGAGGCGCGCGGCCTACGCCTCGATGCGGGGCGAAACCTCCGACCGACCCATGGGTAGACGTATCGGAACCGAGCACCTCGGCGGCGAGGTATCCTACGCGTCCATCCACATCGCGAAGGCCTTCCTGCCCACGGAGAGCGAATGCTCACCCTCCTCCTCCTGATCCCCTCCAGCGCCTTTGCCGACGACACGCTCCCGGCACCGCCTCCTGAGGAGAATGCGCCGCCAGCCCTGCCGCCGGCCGAGTCGATTCCGGCGGAAGTTCCCCCCGTAGCTCCGCCTCCAGCGGAAGCTCCGACCGCTTCGGCACCGCCCGCCGAACCCTCGCCGACCCGACCCGACCTGTCCGAGGCGGAGGAGATCCCCACCCTCAGCAAAAAGCTCCTGCGCTTCTTCAAGCCGAGCCCCTACCACCTGCCCGCCAACCCTCGGGGTCAGGTCGATTTCACGGCCTACACCCTGGAGTGGGGCGAAGTGAAGCTCGGCGTGAGCAATCTTTCCATCGGCATCCTGCCCCACGTTCAGGTCGGGACCAGCGTGCCGCTGGATGTGCTGGGAATTCCCAACGTGCAAGCGAAGATCCACGCCACGGACAAGGGGATGTTCGATATGGCGGCGTGGGTGGAATACGACTCGCTCGTCCGCACCGACTTCGATGCCTCGCTGCTGACGGCCGGCACGATCGCCTCCTTCCAGGTCGCCCCGCCCTGGGGGATTCATATTGGCGGCAGCTACACCCGAGCCCAGCTCGCGGGCGACATCAACCTGGAATCGATTCCTCAGCTGCTCTGGTTTCTCGACGACAGCGGCACGGGCAACCCCGACCACGCGGGCTCCCTGCTGCACGTTGAGTCCGTCGGCGTGAAGTTTGCCACAGACATCCGCTTCAACCGGCGAGATGCGATCGTCATCCAAGCCTCCGCCACGATCTACTCGGACGTGGAACATGACCAGGATCTCTATGTTCCCACCTTCCTCGGGCTGGAAGACGCGCTCGACCAGGACGGGTTCATCTCCCCCCTCGACGCCGGCATGGCGAGCATCGCTTGGCAGTTCTGTTGGGAACACTGGGAAGCGAGAGCCGGCGCTGGCGTGTCCAGCCTTCCCGGCGCGTGGGTGCTCAGCACCTGGGAGCTGAGCTACCGCTTCGGCGGCAAGACCCGTCGCAAGGAACAGCGAATGCTCGACACCTGGCAGAAGAACAAGGAAGACATCGCCAAACCTGCTGGTCCGCCTAAGCCGTGAGCTTCACGCGCTGACGCGCCTCCGCGCAGTTGGGCCCCCCCCGCACGAAGTCCCGGCAAGTCCGGGGCCGGTCGTCGTAGTGGGCGCATCGAAAGTCATCGCCCAGGCAGATGCAGCGAGGCCCCGACCGCCGCACATGGAGGCGGCCATCCTGCTCGTGGGTCAGTTCGCGGTGCAGGCGCACGAAGGGATCGCGGCGCGACACCTCAACGGTGTGGTAGGCCTCGCGGCAGCACGCGCCGCAACTGAGGCAGTCCAGGGCGGATTCGCGGGTGTGCGCCGGACAAGCCGGCCAATCCGCTTTCACGGACGCACCGCCGTGGCGGATGCAACGGTCGAAGCGTTTCCCCGGCCGCCGCCACACGCAGGACGCGCACGACGCCCCCGGCACTTCCTCGCCCGGGCGACCTGGCGGCCAGAGCGGGTTCACCATGTCGGCCAGCCGCCTAGCGCCTGCGTATCGATCCAATCCCCAACGACGCTCGCCGGAAGGCCGGTAGCGAGAATGCGCCGCACCTCCGCGAACCGGGTCCACCCGCCGACCACGGAACCGCCCCGCGACCAGCCATTGGGCTCCCGACCGAAGGTGAACGCATTCACGGGATGAACGCCAGGAAGGGTGACATACACAAAGGCGCTCTCGGCCGCCCAGTCGCGTCCGGGCCCGGCCTGGGTGGCGCGAAACGTGTCCCCGTCGAGCCAAAGGGGAACGTCATGGGTCGGGGTGCCCACGTCGGTGCCGGCCCACCCCATGCCGATCGCAGGGATGCCGAGCGACTGAAGGGTCCAGATCGCGAGGCTGGTCTCCATGGCGCAATCGCCGATGAACTGGCCGCGTTCCGCCAAGATCGCCAGTTGGTGCGAAGCGCTGACGCCCTCGGAGGGGGCGATGCGCTTCCCATCGACCGACCCGAGGTCGGCCCCGCGTAGGCGCTCAGCCCCCCAGCCCTTGCAGGTGCCGGAATCGAGGGCGCCCGCACGGCACAGGCTGGCCATCAAGTCGTCGTTGGTCCGGTAGGCAAGGCCCCGCCAGAGCTGGGCATCCACCTGGTCGGCGGTGAGCGCGGCGGAGGCGTTGAGCGGTGCCCGGTCGCGAAGGGCGGTCAGCTCGGCCACCCCTGGCACCAGGAAGCGGTAGCGGGCCGCCGTGAGCGGGGCCGGCTCATTCACCATCGCGAAGCTTCCATACGCCACGGTTTGACCGGCAGGCCAGGCCCACACCAGCTTCCCCAAGGCGTCGCGGTCGGAGAAGCGCCAGTCCACCTTCGCAGCCTCCAACCACGCATCAAGCCCCTGCCCGTACGCCAGCCACGCGACCGCGTCGGCATCGACGAGCGCCACCACATCGTCGGCCACCTTGGCCCGAACGGTGCCAAACGTCACGGCGAGGGCCACGGCCAGGTCGGCATCCTGCACGGGCCCGGCGGCAACGATCGCCGCCAAAACGTCCAGCGCATCTTCCGGCGGCGGCCCAAGGAAACCCCCGGGGCCGACATCGACGACCGTGCCATCGAACGACTTCACCGACGCCACCACCGAGCCGGCGTGACCGGGGTCGAAACGGGCGCTTCCCGAAAGATCGAGGCTCACTGAGATCCACTCGGGCCCCAGCTCGGGAAGCACGTCGCGGGGCAGAAACGGCGAAGGCGCCCCCCCATCGAGCGTGGCCTCGCGGGACCATCCCCGGCCAAACCCCAGCCGCAGGTCCGCCGCCGGGCCGCCCGACACATCGAGATCGAGCCAAACGCCGTTCTCGGCGACGCCGACCCCTTCGGCCGTGCCCACGAGGTGGGTGCCTTCAAGGCGAAAGTCGGCACGGCGAAGGTCCACGCGGATGTCTTCCCCTTCGCGGTCGGGGAAGGGACCGGCAGGCGTGGCGGGCAGCACCAACGCTCGCAAACGGGTGTCTGCGGCCAGGAGTAGCGCAGCCACCGCCGGTGCGGTGGCCTCGTCCGTGTGCCGCAGCAACGCCTCGGCGAGCTGGGGATGAAGGGCGGAGAGGTCGGCGACGGGATCGGCCTCGGGGGCGGCGAAGGGAGCGACCAGCTCCTGAGCGCGTGCGGTTCCGAGCGTCAAAATAGCGAAATACGACAGCATTGAAGCACGGAGCTTTAGCCCGCGACAGTGGCCCGGGCCGGTCAACAGCCTCCGCCCGACACCACCTCGGTGTCGGCCCCCACCTCAACCACGTAAACGTACCCGTGGCAGCCATCGCCCCACTCCCAGCCGAACCGCCCCCCCTCGACCATCGCGGTCACGGCACCCATATCGGCGGTCAGCGTGGGGACCACTCCCGGAAGCGACGGCAACCCAAGCGTGCGAAGGTCGGGCTGGCTACCGAAACAGTTCCTCGCCGCCGCCCAGACCTCGTCCCGTCGAACGCCGGGGAAGTGCAGGGTCTCCGACCCCCACTCGTAGCCGCGATGCACGGTCATCCACGCCCCGCCCGTAAAGGTCATCCGGATGTCGGTGGTGCACATCAGCGGGTCGGCGTCGTCGTTGCATGCCGGCGAACGAGTAGTCACATCGGGAGCGGCGCGGCCGAGTACGGCGGCCCAAGCTTCGAGGTCGGCGCAATTGGCGGGGGGGGGCGTCCAGGGAAACCGGAGCGCGGCGGGCGCAGGGCCTTCCTCTCCGGCGGGGGGGGAACGGTCATCCTCACCGCAGCGACACGAAACCGCCGCGAGCAGGGGGGCGGCGACGAACGGAAGGCGCATAGAAGCAACTATCGGAACGGTCACTCGTCGTAAAGCCCCACCGCGCGCAGCTGCTCGATCAAAAAGTCGGTGCGATAGGGGAAATACTCATCCTGCAACCGATTGTATTCCTCCAGCCACTCCACATCGCGGGTGTAGGGAACAGCCCGATATGTATCACCCCATCGCGCCGATTCTGCGAGGAGCGCGGCGTAGATCTCGTCGGCACGCGCTTCGTAGCGTGCGGAAGCGGCATCCGGAGTCAGCGCACCAGCACCGGTGAGCAACACATGGGCTCGAGCGGAGTATCGCTCGCGAAACTCGGCGTTGTCCCAAAGCTGTCGGTAGGCGTGCGACGCGTGCCCCGCCACGTTCACATCCACGTTGGTGGCGTCGCTCGCCTCCCACAGCGAATACTCCATGTCCCAGACGAAGAACTGATATTGCGCGCCGACTTCTCGCTTGCGAATCCCTCGTTGGTTGTTGCCTTCGAAGCAGCAAGGACCGTCGCGGTTGGTGGTGTACTGGTGGATGAGCATCCAGTCGATCAGGTCGTCTACGTCGAGATAGGCTTCCAACGCCGCCAAACCTTCGGCGGTGGTCATGTCGCCATCGGCGAGGGCGATCATCGTGTTGTAGGCCTCCAGGTCGCCATCGATGGCCTCCGTGGTGGTGGTCCGCCGATTGATGGCGTCGTAGTTCGCCTCGTCCCCACCAAAATACTCCTCAGCAAAGCCAGCGTCTGGACGCTCGACCGGCATGTAAAGGCCCCAGTACAGACCGTTCAGGTACAGGTGAACGTAGGTGGCGTGACCGTCCACCTTGCCCATGTCACGCGCCGTGTCGCGAGCGAAGGCATCGTGGAGGTACTGCGCCTGGGCCGGGTCACGGAAGTCAAGCCAGGTCTTGGAGCCCCCCGCCCGGAGAACGATGCTGTCGAAGCGGTCAACGGGGGCGTCTGCGAACATCGGCCATTCCAGCTTCGACGCCCCGTACTCCGCCTGGAACTGGATGCGGAAGCTGTGCTTGAGGGTCGAGGAATGGTAGCGCCAGCCGTAGCCGTGCACCTGCAACTTGGCATCCTCGGCGAAGCCGGTCGAACCATCGGGTTCGATCCACTCCAGCGAAACCCGACGTTCCCAGGCATCGCCGCGGGAAGCACTGTTCGCGTACAGGCCGTTGGCGCCGAAGAGGTCGTCGATGCCGGTCACGATGGAGAGCGTCGGGATCTCTCGCAGCCCTTCGAGCAGTTCGGCGCGGTACCGCGGGTCCTCCGCCACCTCCGGGTCCATCCCGTAGTCGGCGGTGTAGCTGCCTTCCGATTGACTTTCCCAGGTCGAGGGGAACCCGGCAGGGCGGGAGGACTGCGCGAGCACATCTTCCAGAAAAAGGTAGGTGTGCGTCGCAATCCGGCTGTCGTCCCAGCCGTCGCGGAGGGCGACCGCTCGCACGATGGCGGTGGTCGGGACATCCATCGTTAGGGTCGCGACGGCCGCCGGGGAGGCCGGGTAGAGTCGCGATCCGTTGACGTCGGTGGGTGGGGTGCCATCGAGGGTGTACACCAGAGTGGCGCCGGCCGGGGCCGAAACGGTGAGGGCCTGAACCGAACTGTAGAAGCCTCGGGGCGGATCGAAGGTCGGCGGGGCAAGCGCGCCCTTTCCGGCTTCGCCGTTGGGTTCGCCGGGCGTCGCCACCGTGAAGTAGCCCGGGTCGCCGGGGGTGAACCACTGGGCCGTCAGGGTGGGCGCAATCAGGAAGTCGTCGTCGTTGGCCGAGACATTGTCCCCACGGAGCGCGAACAGATGGGCCCCCGCCGTTAGCGAGCGGAGGTCGACCGGGAAGCGCTCCGGTTGACCCGCGGCGTGTTCGATCGGGGCACCTGCGTTGCCGGAGGCGACCTCGGCGCCGTCCACACTCGCAAGGAAGCCGTCGTCGTAGTCGAGGGTGAGGACAGCGCGTGTCGGTCGCTCCGCTACCATCACAAATGCAACTCGGAGGCCGATGATGACAGAATCCACCCACATGTCGATGTCGGTCGTGATGTCGTCGCTGTACGGGGCGGCGGGGGTGCCGGTCACGGTAACGTCGGCGAGCGAGAGCCACTCGCTGGAGGCCGAACCGTTCACGGCCGTCTTTGCGACGCGCACCGACCGCCCAATCGGCCCCCCGGGGACCTGCAGCGTGATCACCTGGTCGGGTGCCACGGGGGCCTCACCCTCGGCCACCGGGTTCTGGACATCGCTAGCCCACACCGCACGGCCATCTTCCGCGAGCACGCTTACAACGATGTTGTAGAGCCGTTCAGGGCAGCAACCGTAGCGGTTCACGAGCTGAACTTGGGAGATGGCGTAGTCGGCATCGAGCTCGACCTGCCACCAGGGTTCGAAGTCGCCGGTGCCGGTGTGAGAGAAGGTGTTCGGGTCGCCATCCACGGCCTCGGCACCGGTAAACCCGGGGTAGTCGCTGGACTGCGTCGTGGGCCGCTCAAGCGCGCGTTCTGCAGGTTCCCCGCCCGTGACGCTCCCATCGAAGCCCACAGGCAGGATGATGGGATGCCACGCGGCATCGTCGAAGCTCGGGGCGGTCCAGTCCCCCGTTGGGGCGTCCATCAACGTGCCAGTCGAACCGGCGGCCAGGAGCGTCGCCTCGGTGACCGGCTCGTCCAGCCCGTAGCTCACGTCGTCGTCCAAGGCAGGAACCACCAGGCGATCGGCCTCCTCCCCGTCGGGCGAGTGAAGCACGACCGTGACCCCGGCGCTGGCCAACTTGAACGCTGCGTGGAGCTCCCCGGCCGCCCCGTCCACGCCTTTCCCTGAGGCCCAAATAAGCACGAAGTTTCCAGGCAACAGCTTGGTATTTTCTAATACGAGGGCCGTGGCCTCCTCGCCGCCCGCGCTCAGCCTCCACCCCGCGAGGTCCACGGCCGTTTCACCCGCGTTGTAAAGTTCGATCCAGTCGCTGGCATCGCCGGCCCCATCTTCCGAACTTCCGGTGTTCTTCGTCATGACTTCGTTGATGCGAATCGCGCCCTGGGGGGATGGGTCGGCAGAATCCGCCCCAACCGGATCTGGAGAGGTGGGCAGGGAGTCGCCGCAAGAGACCGCGAAGATCAGGGTCCACAGGCAGAGTTTGGAGGGGCGGACCTCGTGCATCGGCCCAAGCTACCCCAAGGCTGGGCTGGCGGTCGGTTAGTGGCTCCGAATGACCCTCCTGTTGCTCGCGTCGTGCGCCTTCACTGAAGCCCCTGACACCGCCTCTGACTCCGCCGCTGACTCCGGCCCTCTCGCGGATTCGTCCGACACAGCCGAGGGCACCGAGGTGGACACCGCGACCAACCTGAACGGAGAGTGGGCCACCGAGCGCACGCCGGCCCCTGAGTTTGTCGCCACGAACCGGGACGGGAGCGCACGCAGCCGCCCCGACCTCATCGGCCACCCCACCGTCATCTGGTTCTACCCAGCCGCCGGGACCTCTGGGTGAACCACCGAAGGTTGCGGGTACCGCGACCGCCAAAGTGAATTCGATGCGCTGGGGGTCTCCATTGTCGGGATCAGCTTCGACTCGCCCAGCAAAAACGAGGCGTGGGCCGAGGAAGAGGGCATGGCGTTCCAGCTGTGGACGGACGAGGAGAAGACCCTCGCCGTGACCTACGGTGCGGCGGCGGACACCTCCGCGGCCTGGGCCAGCCGGGTCACCCGAATTCTCGATGCCGAAGGCGTGCTTCTGGTCGAGTACGACTCAGTATCGGTCGGCGTGCATCCGGCGCAGGTGCTTGAGGACTGCCAGACCGTGTTCGGGAAGTAGGATCCGCCCACCCGGACGCTCAGCAGCCTTGCGGGCTCCAAAGGCGGGAATAAACGGGGGGGATCATGCACCATCCGCGACCGGCCGGCCACCGATACCTGCCGGCGGATGCAACACCGCGAACAGCCGCGCGGCCTGAGTAGGTCCGAAGCCGGGCACCGCCGCGATCTCCGCCTCCGCGGCGGCGCGCAGGGCCGACAGCGACCCAAAGTGCCGGAGCAGCTTGATTCGACGTTGCCGGCCGATTCCCGGCACGTCGTCGAGCACGCTGGTGAGCCGAGTCTTCGAGCGTTCCTGACGATGAAAGCCGATCGCAAAGCGGTGGGCCTCGTCGCGGATCTGCTGCAAAAGGCGCAGCGCGGGGTCGTCCGCGCGGAGCAGGATGGGCTCATCCCGGCCCGGCACCACGATCTTGTCGGTGGCCTCCCGGTCCCCGCGAGCGCGCTCCGTGCGCGGCTTGGAAAGGCCGATGACCGGCTGATCTTCGAAGCCAAGCTCGCGGAGCACCTGCTGGGCGGCCGAAAGCTGGCCGCGGCCGCCATCCACCACGAGCAAATCGGGAAACTCGCCCTCCTCCGCCGCGCGGCGCAGCCTGCGGCCCAGGATCTCGCGCATGGTCGCGTAGTCGTCGGCACCCACGACCGTCTTGACATGGTACCGGCGATACTCCGCCTTGGCCGGCCGGCCATCCACAAACACCACCTGGCTGGCCACCGGGTCATCCCCAAGAAGATTGCTGTTGTCGAAGCACTCGATTCGCCAGGGCGGGCCGTCCAGACCGAGCAGCTCGGCCAGCCCCGTGAGCGCCCGGGCGCTGCGCTCGACAGCCGAGTGGGTCGTGAGGAACCGGGTACGCGCCGTCGCAGCGGCGATGACCAGCAGCTTCGCCCCATCCCCCCGCTGGGGTGCGGTGAGGCGCACCTTGGACCCCTTGCGATCCCGCAGCACCTCGGAGAGCGCGTCGGCGTCGGCAAGAACCTGCGGCACTAGAACCTCTTTGGGGATGTCGCGGTCGCCGTCGTACCAGGCGTTGAGCACCCCGGAAAGCAGCTCCCCGTCATCCCCGACCTCACCCTCGAACGGGAACACGAAGGGCTCAAGAACCTGGCCTTCGCGGGTGGGCAGGCACGCCATGACGCCCCGGTCGGCTTCGCGATACAGCCCCCATGTGTCGCGTGTGTCACCGCGTGCGTCGGCCACCACCTGCCGCTGGGTGGCCGTGGAAATCGCGTGGATTGCGTCACGAATGCGCGCGGCACCCTCGAAATTCTCCGAGTCGGAGAGCGCCTCCATCCGCAGCTGTAGCCTTGGCAGCAGCTCCCGGTCCCGGCCCGCCAGCGCGAGCGCGGCGTCCTCCACGAGCTCGGCGTAGTCGGGTTCGCTGACGAGACCGACACATGGGGCAACACATCGCTTCATCTGGTAAAGCAGGCAGGGCCGCATGCGGCTGTTGAGCACGGCATCCGAGCAAGTGCGCAGGGCAAAGTGGCGCTGGATGAAGGCCAGGGCGTGCCGAGCGCCCGTGGCCGAAGGGTACGGTCCGAAGTACTTCGCGCCGTCGGGCCGCGGCTTGCGACTGGTGGTGAGCCGCGGCCAGGCTTGGGTCGGGTCGAGCCGGATGCGGAGGAACTGCTTGTCGTCCCGCAGCTGCACGTTGTAGCGCGGCCTGTGCTGTTTGATCAGCGAGTTCTCAAGAAGCAAAGACTCCTTCTCGCTGCCAACCGGAACGACATCGACCCGCCTCGCCGCGGCGACGAGGAAGCGCACCATGAAGCGCTCGTCGTTCCCGCTCAGGTATTGTCGCACCCGGCTGCGCAGGTTGCCGGCCTTGCCCACATAGAGCACGCCGCCGCCTTCATCCTTGAACAGGTACACGCCGGGGGTGGTGGGCAGCGCATCCGCCTGCTCTTGGAGGCTCATCGGGACGACAGGGGTACGCATCATTCGGTTGGGGAATCGTAGCCCATCGGCTACGGGGGCGGCAATGCAGTGTTCCTATCGGCCTCAGTGTCCCGGATGCCCCCTCGCGGAGGTCAGCTACCCCGATCAACTCCTGCGGAAGCATGCACGGTTGTCGGCGGTATTCGCCAGGTATCCCCACCTTCCCGCGGTGCCCGCCGTGATCGGCTCGGCCACCACCGAGGGCTACCGGCACCGCCTGAAGCTGCCGGTGGAGGTCGCCGATGGGGGCGTGGCCATCGGGCTGTACGACCAGGAGCGGCGACACATTGTTGATACACCCGAATGTGTCGTCCTGGAGCCGAGGCTGCGCGCCGCGCTCGCGGTGGTGCGAACGTGGCTCGTCGGGAAGCGGGATGTCCACAGCGTGGACCTGCGCCGCTCTTCCGACTCCGGTGCCTTCCAGCTTGTTTTGGCCGTCACGGGCGGAGAGCTTCGAGGTGGAAAGAAGGAGCTCGCGGCCCTGGTGGCGCAGATCCCAGGGTTGGACTCGGTGGCGCTGTCCACGGCCGACCCCGACCGGAAGCGCGTCATGGGCACTTCCCCCAAGGTCGTCTACGGGCGTCAGGTCATCGAGGAGACCATCGGCAGCACGCGCTACCACATTCACCCCGGCGCGTTCTTTCAGGTGGACCCGAAGCAGGCCGAGCGTCTGCACAAGCTCGTGGCCGCGGCGGTCGGCGATGCGGCGACCGTGCTGGATCTCTACAGCGGCGTCGGCGCCTACGCGTTGATGCTCGCACCAGGCCGGAAGCGCGTGGTGGCGGTGGAGGAGGTGGCCCAGGCCGCCCGCTCCGCAGCGGAGATGGCGCCGAGAAACGTGGAGGTGATCGCGCGGCGGGTGGAGGACCTGAAGGTGGATGAACCCTTCGATGTCATCCTGCTCAACCCGGCACGCCGCGGCTCCAGCCCCGGCGTCCTCGCCAAGGCCGCCGCGCTGGCAAAGCGCATGGTGTACGTCTCCTGTGGCCCCGAGTCTCTGGCGCGGGACCTCGACATCCTGGCCGCACACGGCATGCGGGTCCAAAGCATCCAGCCGATCGACTTGTTCCCGCAGACCCCCGAGGTCGAGACAGTCGTGACGCTGCAGCGCGGCCCTGCGCTGCGAGAGTGGAAGGTTCCTGGCGGGCAGGCTCGCGGACCGTGGGGGAGCGAACCTTCGGGCGCAGTCGGCCGGCCGGAACGCGTGCTCGCGCTGTTTCTGGGCGAGACGCCGGTGGTGGGGGAAGTGCCGGGCGCTCGCTTCAAGCGCATCGCCACAGTGGCCTCACATTCACTCATCCGGATGGAGCTGAGCGGGGCGTTGGTGCCAGCGCTGGCTGCCTTTGCGCGAAAGGGGCACGCCGTGGCCGGCAGAGACCCCAAGACGGCACGGTTCTTCGCGGAGAAGGCCGGTCTGGTGCGGCCGTTCGTTCACATCGAGCGGGCGGGGGGGGCCGTGGCACCCCTGCACGGAGACCTGGTGTCGGCCTTGGTCGCGCTGGGTGCCTCGCCGGTGGAAATCGCGAGGGCGGGGGCAGCGACTTCAGGCTGATCGGGGGGAGCGGGCCTGCGTCGAATACGGGTTCACGGTAGCACGAGGGAGTCCCCCCGTTGACACCCATGCCGCCGTGCGTATTCTGAGCCCGAGGTGACCATGCTCCCCATCCTAACCCTGCTCGCCGGTTCCTCCGTGGCCGAAGCGGGCACCCCGCTCCCTGCTCTGGTCGAGGCCGATGGAACCGTGATTCCGAACGGGGAGGGCCGCGTGCTGCTGTTCGTGAACGTGGCCAGCAAGTGCGGCTACACCCCGCAATACGAGGGTTTGCAGGCACTGTACTCAAAGTACAAAGATCAGGGTCTGCTGGTCGTGGGCGCGCCCTGCAACCAGTTCGGCGGTCAGGAGCCCGGCAGCAAGGAGGAGATCGCCTCGTTCTGCCAGATTCACTACGGGGTCGACTTTCCCATCCTCGACAAAGCGGATGTAAATGGACCGGGCCGGAGTCCGCTCTACCAGTGGCTGCTGGCCAACGAACCGGGCGGCGGCAAGCCGATCAAATGGAACTTCGAGAAGTTCCTGGTGGACCGATCGGGCGCGGTCACCCACCGTTTCGGGTCGGGGACCACACCCCAGGATCCAGGGTTGGTGGCGGCGATCGAAGCGGCGCTGGCAGCGCCGGCAGTTGGCCGCCCCGCACCGTAGGGGCCACCGCCCCCTCAGGGCACCACAAACCGAATCCTTGGCCCGACGCTGACCGTGATCGACATGCCGGCCGGATGGAAGTCGCCATCCACCATGAACGGCATCGGCGCCGCGGAGGTGAACACCACGCGTTCCGGCACGGCGCTGTAGATGTCGGGGGAGTCCGGAGGGCGGGCGAGGCGAATCCGCGGCAGCGCGAGGACCATTCCCATCGCGCTGCAAGCGAACCCGATCGCGTGCATGCGCCCCGGTTGGCGAAGAGCTTCGAAGAACGGTCGGAAGCCGAAGCCAATGTCATCGACCGTACCCATCGTGACCGCGAGGTAGCGTTCGGCGGGCCACCGGACCCCGTCGACTTCGACGGTGCATTGGACCGGCGCGCTCAGCCGCTTCATCAACGCACCTCCGTAGGTAGCGGACACGATCGCCCGGACCAGGAGCCAGGCCGCAGTGAGCGGACTCGGGTCCGCAGAGGTGTAGTATTCCGCCAGGAAGTTGCTCAACAGACCGTTGCCGAACAGGAAGCCGTACTCCGGCTTCTCGCCGCCTTCGATGCGTAGAATGCTTCGCTCCGCGAAGGGGATGGGGGGTGCCGAAGGGGCCAGCAGCGCGGCCAGCAGATCCGCCGGCCTTCCGCGAATGCCCAGGCCGCCCGCGATGGTGTTCATGGTGCCGCCACGAAGGATCGCTACGGGGGGCAGCGGTTCATCCCCATAGGCCTCTACGAACGCTGTCAATACGACATGCAGCGTGCCATCGCCGCCGTTGACCGCGAGGATGTCTATCGCCTCCTCCCGGCAGCGCCGCGCCTCCTCAAGCAGGTCTGCCCGCGAGGCTGGCTGGGCCACCCGACCCCGCGCCCCCAGCATGGAAGACATCTGGCCGACGACCCCTGGATTCCGACGGTTCTGCCGGGATCGGGGATTCGAAACAACGACGACGCCAGGCACGTTTCAGCGTTCCTGAGGTGCGATCAGCAGCCGCACGGGTCGAACGTCGGTCCCTTGACGGGGCGGCGGTCGACCGGATCCGTGGCGTGGACGGGTTCCATGCTGAAGTGGATGCCGGAACCGCCCGCGCTGGACTCTCCGGTGCGAGCCTGGGAACCGGCGGTAACCCTGCCCGACGCACACACCCCGCCGCGCGAAGACACGGTCGCGCCGAAAGGGATTTCCATCGGCGACGTGCCCTGGACGTGGACCCACTCGGCGCCTCGGCGCACCCACGCATCGACCACGCCACCGTAGGAGTTGACCTGCGCCCAGCCGGGAACGTTGAGGATAGCCCCGTTGTAGGCCGATGCTGCATCCACCTTGACCACGCCCGCTACGGCCGCGGACGGGCCGGGAACCTGCCAGGACCATTCAGACAGGAAGCTGGCACCGCCGCCGCCATCCACGCTGATGGTGCCGGTGTTGCCCCCCTGAGCCGTGGTGACCGCGTGACCCACCGCCGAGGCGCTCAACCGTTCGGCGGTGATGGTCGCGTGCCCCCCCGTGTCCCCGTAGGCATCGGCCCAGATCGCGGTGGGGCAGGACTTCTGGCCGGGCACGATGTCCACGGCGATGAGTTCCGTGGTCCAGCGCTGCGTTGCGCCCCCCACGCCGTCGGTAGCCTTGCAGAAGTCTTCCTCGCGACGGGGCTCAAAGCGCTTGACCACAGTACTGACTGCTTCCAAACTACCCTTATCGGCATCCCGTTCGCCCGCCGAATCGCGTGCCTCGATGATGGTCCACCCGGCATTGACCGAGGCGTTGGACTCGGTGGCCGCACAGACGTTCCAAACACCAGCCTGAGCGAACGCTGTGAACAGCAACATTGTACCTCCCCCCGGACGGCCCTATCGGATGATCAGGCGAGAAGCACGAGGTTCCACACCGATTCCCGCCCGCCGACCCACAGGCGGTTGCCGGCAACACACAGGCACCAGGGGCGTTCGAGGCGAACAGGGACGGGGCGCGGACCCGCCCGGGACCACGAAAAGAGGTTTCCCTCGGCCAGACACCACAGCCGACTCCGCCGGTCCACAGCAAAGGCGGTCGGCTCTGGCTCGGCCAGGGTCCACGACGCGCCATCGAAGATGTGATGCGCACCGGCCGCGGCCACATGCAGGCACCCGTCCGCAAAAGCAAGGTGCCGCACGGGCTGGTGGGGTCGTGCCGCGAAGGAGCGGACCGCGACCGGTTCGCCAACCACGAAAAGCGCGCCCCCTCCCGTGCCGGCGTACACCGCCCCACCTGGAGCCTCCGCCATCGCAAACACATCCGCGGGACCGTCCGCCACGGCCGCATGTTCGCTCATCAAGGCCGTGCGATAGCCACGAAGCAGCCCGCCTCCCACCGGCAGGAGGCATCGCAGCTCGTCCCAGCCTTCCTCGGCGTCCGGACCGTGCTTCCGCACCACGGGAGCAGCACGGAAGTCCCAACGGATCAACGCCTGGCTTGTCGCAACCCACAGGGCACCGCCGGCCATCGCCATCGCCTCGACGCGGCGCGCTTCACGGCGGCAGCCGACCGGCCAGGGAAACGGCGAAAAGCTCCCATTTCTCCACAGAGTCAGCCCATAATCCGACCCCAGCGCGACCCCGCCCGGCACCTCGATGATGGTCCGCACGGTGGCCGCCTCGACATCGCCGATCTGCGCCGTCGTCCAGCTTTCCAGAGCCCCCCACGCAGCCGGCGGCGGCGGTTCTCCCCTCGGGAACCGAAGGAATCCGAAGCGCGCATCATCCACCGGCACGCCGCGCACGCGGGTGCCGGGGGGGCGACCGGCAAACAATCCGACGCATCCCGGGTCGAGCACCCCGGCTTCCACAGAGGCGCGCACCAGCACCGCATCCGCTGCTTCAGGCGTGAGCACGGCCCCTGGATTCGCGGGCACGACTCCATCGCCCCCCATCCCGACGGCCACGCCCAGCGCGGCCCGTAGCGCGAACGGATCCGGATTTCCGAGCCGCGCTGCCAGCCGAGCGCGCGCCAGGCCCAGCCCCGCGCCATCCAAAAAGGCGATCACCTCGGTGGGTCGCCCCCCTGGATGCGCGAATCGACTGGAAGGAAGCAGGCGGGGCTCGACCTACACTTCCTCGTCGGCGGTGTCTGTGCCCGTGTCCCCTGTGCCGGGGGCCTCGACGGGACACGCTTCCGTGTGGCCCTTGCTTACTGCACAGACGGTGATGAACAGCGTCGGCGAGGTGGGGTCATTGGACTCGATTCGGACAGCCCCTTCCCACATACCGACCGTAGGCGGGGTGGCCGCTACCGTCCATACCTGGCTTTCTCCGGTCGGAATATCTATGTCATTGCGTTCCGTGAACAAAAAAACCGCCTCCGGGTTCGCCACCAACTGGGCCCGATAGATCGAAAGGTTGTCTTCCCCGACGGACGTAACGGTGAAGTTCTCCGACTTCGTGAGCTCCGCATCGATCTCGCTGATGAAGATCCGTTCCGCAGAGACCGTCATCGCGCCCTTCGTAAGTTCGGTCGAGCTGTTTTCCGCGTCTTGAAAGCCAGCCTCCTGTTCGCAGGCGACCGCCAGGGGCAGCAGGAGGAGGAGTGATCGCAGCGTGGGCATCGGCAGTCTCCGCGGCGGAGTGTAGCGCGGCGTGGGGCGAATGGGCTAGTCGAGTGCGATGCGAGCGGTCGAGGTTCAGATCGAGGTGCCGAGAGGGAGCTTTGTGAAGCGGGAGCTCGGCGGCGGCGTCGAGTACCTGTCGCCCGTGCCTTGTCCGTTCAACTATGGATCCTTGCCGGGGGTCCTCGCAGCCGACGGAGACTTTGCGGATGCCCTGGTCCTCGGTCCACGCCTCGCTGTCGGCGCGCATGTGGCCACGATCGCTTGGCTGCGGGTTCGCTTCCTTGACGATGGCGCGGTCGATGACAAGCTGATCTGTGGGGACCGGCCACCCAGTCAACGAGAGATCGCCCGAATCGAGCGTTTTTTCGCGGTGTACGCGGTCGCACGAACGGCCCTGAACCTGCTCCGCAGGCGCGGCGCGGCGCGCTCGTTCGGGGTGGCTCCGCTCCTCGGCGCGGGCGCCGTGGAATAATCAGGGCTCGTGCGACTCTCGCTCAACGCCCTGCTTCTCACGCTTCTAGTGGTGTGGCTGCACGCGCCGTTGCTGAACGGGGGGTTGCTCGGTGCTGCGGAGACCGACGTTTTCCGGGCGGTGTGGGGCTTCGACCACCAGGCGCGCGGGCTCCCGCTCCCGTTCTGGACCGACCGTGTGGGCTTTCCCGCAGGCGAAAAGCTGGTCATCCTCCCCTTCGTCTCCACCCTGCTCGGCACCCCCCTGCACTTCCTGTTCGGCCCTTGGACAGGGTACAACCTGTGGATTCTATCCCTCCTCGTGGCGAGCGGGGTGGCCACGGCCTGGTGGGTCGAGGAAGTGAGCAAGAGCCCCTCCGCCGGGCTCATGGCCGGGGTCGGCATGGTGGTTCAACCCTCGGTCCTGCTCGCCCTCACCGATGGCACGCCCGAACACATCGCGTTCTGGTCCCTGCCCGCCCTGCTGGGCTCGCTGTGGATGACCAGTCGCAGCCCGCTTCGACGCTGGCCCATCCTGGCCGGCGTGCTCGCTACGGTTGTGGCGCTCGACAGCCCCTACCACGCGATCTTCGCGATCCCGCTGGTGCCGTGGGCCTTGTGGCGTTGCACCTGGCGCGGCCGCCTCCGGTTCGGCGCCGTGGCCCTGGCTGGCGCGGCCCTCGTAGGCGCGCTCTACTACATGCTCCCGCTCGCAGGCCCCCTCGACAACCGATGGGACAACGCCGTGAAGCTATCGGCATGGTGGCAGTGGGACATGCACCGCATCGCCAAGCCGTGGGACCACACCTACACCCCGGCCTTCATCCCCGTGGCCACGCTTTTAGCCGCGACTCTCCTGGCCTTCTTTCGCACTGCCCGCTCCTGGCCGTGGTTGCTGCTGGGCCTCTTCTGCCTCGTCCTTTCCCTCGGCGCCTACGCGGAAAACACGGCGGTCCTGGGTCGGTGGTGGCCGGGGCTCGGGGAGCCCATTGGGCGAGCCATCGCCTGGCTGAACGAAACCCTGGCGCCAGAGTCCATCCGCTTCCCGCGCCGCTGGTTGATCCCGACAGCCCTGTGTTTTTGGACTGCTGCGGGCGTCGGCCTCTCCCGACTGCCCCAAGAGTGGATGCGCGCCGCGCTCGGGATCTCCGTGGCCATCGGCACGGTGGCGGTCACGCTCGCGGCCACCGGCTACCGCGAAGGCTTCCCGCTCATCGACCCCCCGACCCCGGCGTTTACGACCTTTGTGGCGGAGCATGAGGCGGAGGGCGTGGTCCTCATCCTGCCCTCGATTCGGGGCGCAAGCCGCCTTCACCAGCGCTTCGAGCTCCCCATCTACGCGAACCTGGACGCCGCTATCCGCTCCTCCGACCTTCCCTTTCTACAGGTCGCCATCGGCCGCAAGGTAATCAACGCCCCGCAGGGCCTGTTCACGATGGTCGCCCGGCGTGGGCAATCGGAGCGCATCACTCGCTTCGTACAGGACCTCAACGACCTCTGCACGCCCCAAACGATGGGCACGCCCATCGCCCCATCGGCCACCCAGGAGCCCGACCAACGGATGGCGGTGGCCAACATGCTCGTAACCAAAGGTTTGCGGTTCGTGATCCTCGATGAAGAGGCCTATGGGGCCGGGGGTATGGTCCACGCTCGACTCCCCTTCGCTCAGCGTCTGAAGGAGGAACGCCACTTCGCAGATGGGACTGGCGTGACCGTGTTCGTCCTCGCACCCTGACGGGAGCCGCCCACGCCGTTACTTGGCCGGATGCATCCAAAAAAAGAGAAGACCCGGGACAAGGATCTCACCTGCTCGTTCTGCGGCAAGCCGCAGCGCGATGTCCGCAAGCTCATCGCAGGTCCCAGCGTGTACGTTTGCGACGAATGCGTGGAGCTCTGCAACGACATCATCACGGAAGAATACGAGCGCGAGGACTTCCAGGCGTCCCGTGCCCTGGTGCCTCGACCGATCGAGATCGCTCGCCACCTCGACGACTATGTGATCGGGCAGCAGCGAGCCAAAAAGGTGCTCTCCGTTGCCGTTCACAACCACTACAAGCGGATCGACGCACGCTCAACCCGTGACGATGTCGAGCTTCAGAAGAGCAACATCCTGCTCATCGGCCCCACCGGCACGGGCAAGACCCTGCTGGCGCAGACACTGGCCAAGAAGCTCAACGTGCCCTTCACCATCTGCGATGCCACCTCGCTGACCGAGGCCGGGTACGTCGGGGAGGACGTGGAAAACGTCGTTCTGAGCCTGTTCCAGGCCGCCGACTACAACGTCGAGCGCACCGTCAAGGGCATCATCTACATCGACGAGATCGACAAGGTCGCGCGAAAAGGGGAAAACCCGAGCATCACCCGCGATGTGAGCGGGGAAGGCGTGCAGCAGGCCCTGCTGAAGATCATCGAAGGCACAGTGGCCAACGTGCCCCCGAAAGGAGGGCGAAAGCACCCTCAGCAGGAGTTCTTGCAGATCGACACGCAGAACATCCTGTTCATCTGCGGAGGGGCCTTTGTCGGACTCGACAAGATCATCGAGCAGCGCATCAACAAGACCGGCATGGGTTTTGGGTCGACGGTCAGGGACCGCAAGACGCTCAACACGGGCCAGTTGCTTGCCCAGCTTGAAACCGAGGATCTACTGCGTTTCGGGATGATCCCGGAATTCATCGGGCGGCTGCCCGTCATCGCCACGCTGGAAGATTTGGACGAAGCGATGCTGGTGGACATCCTCGTGCGCCCGAAGAACGCGTTGGTGAAGCAGTATCAAAAACTGTTCACGATGGAAGGGGTCTCCTTGCGATTCACCGAGCCCGCGCTGGTCGCCATCGCCACCGAGGCCATCAAGCGGAAGACCGGGGCCCGCGGCCTCCGGGCCATCGTCGAAGAGTTGATGCTCGACGTGATGTACGAACTTCCGGGGAAGAGCGGCGTGCGCGAGTGCGTCGTGAGCGAAGAAGTGGTAGCTCGCACCAAGGAGCCCATCCTCGTCTACGAGAAGGAGGCGATATAGGTCAACCGATGTTCTTCAAGGATCGCCCGGCCGGTGACCCCCCGCGGGCGCTGCCCCTGCTGCCCTTGCGCGAGCTCGTGGTGTTTCCGCTTGCGCCCGTCTCGTTCAACGTCGGCCGAGAACGCTCGATCGCGGCACTGAACGAGGCAATGCGAGCCGACAAGAAGATCTTCCTCGTCACCCAACGAGACGCGACCACCCGCGATCCCGCGCCCGAGGAGGTCCACACGGTCGGCACGATCGCCACCGTCATTCAGGTGATGCGCCTACCCGATGCCACCGTCAAGGTGCTGGTCGAAGGCGTGTGCCGCGGGCGAATCCTACGGTTCGTCGGCGATCAGGAACACTTCATGGTCGAAGTGGAACCCCTGCCGGATCCCGCGCCGGCTTCCCCCGAGCTCGAGGCCCTGGTTCGCCAAGTGCGGGAAGCGTTCGAGGAGTACGCCAAGCTCAACAAGGCCGTCACGTCAGACGCGGTTTTGCAATGCCAGGCCATCGCAGACCCGGCGCGCCTCTCCGACACCCTGGTGCGCCACCTGGCGCTGAAGACCGAGCAACGGCAGGGCCTGCTGGAGACGCCATCGGTCCATGAACGTCTCGACGTGCTCCTGAAGCTCATGCTGGCCGAGATCGATATTCTCCAGGTTGAGCGCAAGATCAAGTCGCGCGTGAAGAAACAGATGGAGCGCTCCCAGAAGGAGTACTACCTGAACGAGCAGATGCAGGCGATCCAGAAGGAGCTCGGAGAGAAAGACGAGATCCCAACAGAGATTCAGGAGATTGAGGCCAAGGCGGCCGCCGTCGCGCTCTCTGCGGAGGCACGAGAACGGGTCACGCGCGAGCTGCGGAAGCTGAAGATGATGGGCCCGATGAGCGCGGAAGCCTCGGTGATCCGCAGCTATCTGGAGGTGGTGCTCGCGCTCCCCTGGGACTCGACGACCCCCGACGCGATCGAGATCGACACGGCGCGGCGGGTGCTCGACGACGACCACTTCGGCTTGGCGAAAGTAAAATCTCGCGTTTTGGAGTACCTGGCGGTGGTGGTGCTGACTGGGAAGGTGTCGGGGCCGATCCTGTGCCTCGTGGGCCCGCCCGGCGTGGGCAAGACCTCACTGGCCCGTAGCATCGCACGCGCCACGCAGCGAAAGTTCGTACGCGTGGCGCTCGGCGGCGTGCGGGACGAGGCGGAGATTCGCGGCCACCGGCGAACCTACATTGGCGCACTTCCGGGCCGGATCCTTCAGGGCATGCGCAAGGCGGGCAGCGCCAACCCGGTCTTCTTGCTCGACGAGATCGACAAGCTGAGCTCAGACTTCCGCGGCGACCCGAGCTCCGCGCTGCTCGAAGTGCTCGATCCTGAACAAAACAACACCTTCAACGACCACTACCTCGATCTCGACTACGACCTTTCGAAGGTCATGTTCATCTGCACCGCCAACGATCTTCGGGGCATCCCCGCCGCGCTGCAGGATCGACTGGAAGTCGTGCGCATCGCCGGGTACACGGAACACGAAAAGTTAGCTATTGCGAAGCGCTATCTGGTTCCGAAGCAGCTGGAGGCCAACGGGCTGGCTGCGGCACAGCTTGCGTTCGACGATGGAGCGCTTGCCCGCATCATCCGTGACTACACCCGAGAGTCGGGCGTGCGGAACCTGGAGCGGGAACTGGCGGCGATCTGTCGAAAAGCCGCCATTCGCGTGGTCAAACAGGGTCCGGACACCCACCTCCGCATCGGACCGAAACGCGTAGAAAAGCTGCTCGGCGTGCCGCGGAACCGAACCGGTCACATCGGGGAACGAGACCTTGTCGGGTTCGTGAATGGCCTGGCCTGGACAGCGGTGGGTGGCGTGATGGTGCCCATCGAGGCCGCCGTAATGCGCGGCGTCGGCAAGACCCAACTGACCGGTCAGCTCGGGGAGGTGTTCCGGGAGAGCGCCAAGGCGGCGGTCACCTACATGCGCATGCACAGCGCGGAGCTGGGGTTGAAGTCCGACTTCTGGTCCACGCTCGACCTTCACGTTCATGTACCCGAGCTGTGGGGCGTGGATGGCCCGAGCGCCGGAATCACCCTGGCAACCGCCGTGATTTCCGCCGTCAGCGGGATTCCGGTGCGGCGGGATGTGGCCATGACGGGAGAGATCACGCTGCGCGGGGAGGTGCGTCCGATCGGCGGGCTGAAGGAGAAGCTGCTCGCCGCCAAGGCCGCGGGGGTGACCCGCGTGCTGATCCCGAAAGACAACGTACGCGACCTTCGGGATGTGCCGAAGTCTGTGCGAGAAACCATCGTGATCGTTCCGGTGGGAACCATGGATGAGGTGCTCGTTCACGCGCTGGCGGCGAGCGCCACGGAGATCTTTCGCGGCCCCGGTGCTGAGGAGGCCGAATCCCTCGCCGACGGCCCCGCTCCCCCGGTCCCATCCGCGGCCGACGACCGCGAGGATGACATGGCAAGCACGATCACCGACGACTAGCCTCGCTTCAACTTGACACCCCTGAGGGCGCGCACTACATATGCGGCGCCCGCGGGGAACCTCGGGCGGATAGCTCAGTCGGAAGAGCAGGAGCTTTACAAGCTCCGGGTCGCAGGTTCGAGCCCTGTTCCGCCCACCCTCCCGACGAGTGCATGGAGCGGTAGTTAAGTCGGTTATAACGCCAGCCTGTCACGCTGGAGGCCGCGGGTTCAAGTCCCGTCCGCTCCGCCATCAAGCAAACGCCCGTTTTCGCCAAGTGCGGAGACGGGCGTTTCACTTTTTGAACTGCGAACCGGTACTCTGCTAGTCCGTGCATCCCGTGCCCCGGTCAACGCAGATTGTCCTTGACGACACTCTCGATGTGCCGTGCATGCCGTACAAGAGGTTGCAATGGCTGGCGTCGCCCGACTGGAACTCCGTATCGACCCTGAGCAGAAGCGCCTGATCGAGCAGGCGGCCGCGGCGGAGCACCAATCTGTGTCTGCCTTCGTGGTCGACGCGCTGGTGCGCCGTGCTCGCGCGGAGTTGCCGTACCCCGACCCCGGCCATCGCGACGCTTTCGATCGGATGCTGGTCTCGCAGGCGCTCGTGGAGGGGGTAGCATTGCTGACGGCCGATGGCCGGCTCGGCGCCTACGAATCACTCGGCCTCAGGATCGCCCGATGACCGAAAGTAATGGCGACATGATGAGCTTATACTTACTTATTTTAGCGCGAACCTCGGACTCCGGGGCGAAGCAAGAAGTTCGAACTGTTTCCAGTACACCCCGCCATGAAGCAAACGCCCACTTTCGACTTGTTCGAGAGTAGGCGTTTCGCTTTTTTGCGCAGCAAAGATGCGCTCTACGACTTCAAGCACCCTCCGGAGGGCGGCGGGATTGGTCGTCGAGGGCTACGAGATTCACCACGGGCGTACCCAAGCCGCGAAGGCGCTCGTAGGGAACGACGGCGCGGTGTCGGGCCTGGCTGCGGGCACCTACTTCCACGGCCTGCTCGACGACGCGGTGTCGGGCCTCGTCGAAGCCCAGCTCGATCGGACCGGGCTGCTCCCATAGGGGCCCTCGCGGGCTCTTCTTCTCCGGCACCTTCTGCCGCGTGGCCGCAACAATCCTTGGTGAAGGTGTCCACTTTTTCGGATCACGATCGCAGGCTGACTTTGATCCTGCAAGGATAGACACCCAAATGTCCTCCTCCGTCTCGAGCTTCATCCTCCTGGCGCTGAGCCTCGCCGGTTGCGCGGAAACGGAGGACTCAACCCCTCCGAAAGACACGGGGCACACGAATTCCCCAGGTCCCCAGAACATCCTGACGACCGACCTCGCGCTCGACCTCGCCGCCCTCACGGGGCGGGCGACCCTGGTGGTGGTGCCATCGGCCGGGCAGGTCACGCTGAGCGTGGCAGGGCTCACCCTCACGGGCGTCACCCTCGAGGGAAAAGAGGTCGCGATGGATGTGGTGAAAGGCGTTCTTTCGATCTCCGCACCGGGCCCCCCCGACCCCATCACGGTCGTCGTGGACTACGCCTTCCCGGCAAGAACGCCAGCCACGTTCGATGGATGGATGCCTTCGCTGGGCGTAAGCTTCGTATGGCCGTACTACTGCGACAACCTTTTTCCCTGCAACCCTGCGATGGAAGACGGAGTCGTCTTCACGATGAGCGTGGTCGGTGTGGAGGAGGGCCTAACGGCCATTTACCCGACATCCACGCATGGCGATGGGCCAGCCTACATCCCTGCGGTGGCGGTCGGGGACTACACAAAGCTGGACCTCGGGAAGACATCCGCTGGAACCACCTTGTCCGCCTGGTACCTGCCCGGGGCGGGCGGACTGGAAGCCGCGACCGCAGGCACCGCCAACCTCGTGGCCTCCTTCGACTACTTTGAGCAGATCTACGGAGCGTACAATTTCGGCCCCGAAGCCGGGACCGTTGAGGTCAACTGGGGCGCCGACTCCTGGGGCGGCATGGAGCATCATCCCTTCTTCCATGTCGGGAAGTTCGACTTCAACGACGAAGAAGCGCAGGTGCACGAAGCCGCCCATGGGTGGTTTGGGGATGGAGTCCGCATCGCCTGCTGGGAGGACTTCGTGCTCTCCGAAGGCACCACGACCTACATCGCCGCCCGCGCGCTGGAGCAGGTCGGAGGTCCGTCTGAGTGGGACTACTATGTAGACGACTTCCTCGTGCCCATCTGCGAGGAAAGCTCCCGCGACCCGATGCTGGTCAACACGATCGTCCTGCCCGACACCTGCAACGAGATCGATTTTGTGAACGACTATCTGTGGTCCCTTACGACCTACATGAAGGGCGCCTGCTTCTACGAGGAGGTGGCCGACGTGATCGGGCAGGAAGAACTGGATGCCGTGATCGGAGAGTTCTACACGGCCCACGTCGGTGAAACGGCCAGGATGCAGGAGATGATCGACCTCATCAAGGCGGCGACCGACGCCTCCCACCAACCCGCGATCGACGCCCTGGTGGGCGACTGGCTGTTGAGCCTCGAGTGCCCGGAGAACTACGCGGAGCGCTGCCGAACGCACGGCATTTGATCCTAAACTGGGGAACGGGCTGGCCGCCCTCTCCCCCTCTCCGCAGGCACACCCCCTCAGGCAACTGAGCCCTAAGCTCAGGCCACCGCCCCACGTTCGGCGTCTTCGTCGCCAACCGCCCCAAGCGCACGCTTCCACGCCGCGAAGCTGCCGCCCTCTGTGACGGCCTGGAGCACCGCCTCCCCGGCTATCGGACCGCCCTGCGCGAGGCGATATTCCACCCAGGCCCAACGGGCGGAGGTCGGGCGCACCTCGGCCCGGACCCCCTTGAGGCCCTCCCGCAATCGGTCGAGGCGCGCTTCCACCACCTTGATCCCGGCGAACGCATGGCGGTCCAGCGGCGTGTTGAACTTGGGTACGAACGGAGCGATCCCGAGGGCGACCGGGTGAATCGCCGCCAGTCGCCGCGTAAAGCCGATGAGCTCTTCGATGTCGTCGTCGGTTTCGCCCGGCACGCCGACCATCATGTACACCTTGAGCACGCGATACTCATGTTCCTTCGCCGCTTCTGCACACGCCAGCAGATGGGCTTCCGTGGTGCCCTTGCTAAGGTCGCGCCGAAGCCGCTGGCTGGCCGCATCGCTCGCGACGGTCAGCGTGGCGTAGCCGCCCTTTCGCAACAGGCGAGGAATGTCGGGCTTCAAGGCCACCCGATCGGCGCGAAGCGAGGAGATCCCCACCCCCCGACCGCTGTCGATGATGCGTTCCAGGAGCCCGACAAGCTGCGGGTGGTCGCTGATCGCCGCACCCACCAGCCCCACGCGGGGGGCGCCGGCCGGCACCAGGTCCATCAGCCGGTCGGGCGTGACCAGCCGCATGCCGCCGTTGGTGCTGCGCCGCATCACGCAGAACGTGCAGGTGCGGTGGCACCCCCGTTCCCCTTCCATCAGGAACATGTTGGTCAACTCCGCCTCTGGCGTCCAAAGGCGCGAGCGAGCGGGCAGAAGCGCATCGTCGGCGCGGGCGACCTTTACGGCACAAGCCCCGTGCTCGGGCACCCAGCCGCCAGGGAGTTCCGCGACGTGGTCCAAGCGGCCGGTGGCGAAGAACCCGCGCACCGCGGGAACCACGACATCTTCGGCCTCCCCGAAGAGCATCGCATCGGCGAACGGCGCGCACGGGAGCGGATTCGAGAACGTGAGCGGGCCGCCGATGAGGATTTTTGGGTGGCCCGGGGTGCGGTCGCGGCGCAACGGCGGCACCCCCGCGAGACGCAAAAGTTCGACCAGACCAGCGAGCTCCAGCTCGTACGCCACCGACACGGCGATGATCGGGAAGCTGCCGAGCGGCGTGTGGGATTCCATCGACAGCGGCGACAAGCGAGCGTTCCGCCAGGCCTCCACATCGTCCGGCAGGAAGACTCGCTCCACGCCAAAACCAGCTTCCGCCAGGATCGAACAGATCCACTGGTAGCCGAGAGACGACATGCCCGCGCGGTACGGCGAGGGGTACGCCATCGCGACCCGATCTTGTCCGCGAGGCAGAGGCTCACCCCCTTCCTTGGAGCGGAGCAGCGACAGGGACTCGCGTAGGGCCCGTGGGTTCACGTCGGCGGCCTAACCAGAAACAGGGGGAGATGCCTCGCCGGCCTCTCCCCTACCGCCGCCAACCTGCCGCCCTCCGCAAGCTCCGGGCGTCAGGGCCAAGCCGCGTGGATAACGCGGCTTGGCGGCGGCTCTCCCCTCTCCTCAGTCACCCATGGCGCCCCGACGTTTCATGGACTTGGGAGGCGCGGAACGCGCCATGGGTGACTATCATGGTACGAGGAAGGGGCTCGCCGCCCCTTCCCCTACCGCGTCATCCACTCGGGTACCCCGGCTCCAACCTATGGTTTCCGGCCTACAGCCGCGGTCGCGCCAGTAGCGCGCCCGGCGTGTCGCTGTCCCCATCCCACCCAGCCGCAGACCCGCCATGCGGTACTAGCCCCAGTCCACGTTAGGATCGTTCCGATGTTGTTCCTCCTCGCCACGCTCGCCCACGCCGACGAGTCCACGATGGCCTACGACATCTTCCTGGCCGGGGTGGATGTGGGGGATCGCACGGTCAAAGTACGCTTCCTTCGGCGCGACGACGGGGAGCGACGCGTGCTCAGCGTGGTGACCCAGGCCACCTCTCCGATGGGCGAAGTGACCTGCCGTCAATCCGGGCAGTCCAGCGGGCGGGGCGCCAGCTTCACCACATCGCTTCAGGTGGGCACCGACCGTTCAGAAGTGCAGGGGATCCAAGCCCCGAACGGCGGGTGGCAGTTGGTTCGAGCCGACAGCACCGGGCTGCATGAATCGGTGTTGAAAGCGTCGGAACTCGCCTTCACCACCCTTGATTTGTTCGACCCCGGTCGCACCCGACTCCTCGGCACCCCGGGTAAAGTCGGGGTCCTGGTGGCCGAGACGGGGGCCATCCTCGAAGGCGAGCTGCGGGTGGGCGAAGCCGTCAGCGTGACCGTCGCAGGGAAGACTGTCCCGGGCACAAAGTACGCGGTGGAAGGAGAAGGCGGTCGAGCCGAATTCGTCCTGAGCGCCGAAGGCGTGCTGCTCCGCTCGCAGATTGCCGTGTTCGGCGGCACGCTGGAAACGCGGGCGAAGACCCTGCCGGACCCGCGAAACTACGGCTCCATCGACCTGGTCGACAGTCCCGGCGCTGGCACGTTGGAAACCGACCTGTAGGACCCGCCCTACAGGCAGGACGCGCCTGGACCGGAGGTGACATCTTCCGGCGCGCGGCCGACATGCGCGGTGTAGAACGCCTGAAGGGAGGGAAGCTCGAAGCAGCCCAATTCCAGACGGTGCTCCCACGACAGCACGGTGAAGGGCAGATCGGCGGGCGCGTACGGAGACAGCAGCGCGGTGCCCGACGCCAGCGATTCGACATAGGCCACGAGCGCGGCCACTTCTTCCACGCAGCTGTCGTCGGGGCAGTCGTACAGGAACACCACCCCCCCGTGTTCCAGGTTGTGGACCCAGTTTTCGGCGGCCACCTCTTCGGTGTGCACCCCCCATTCCGCCCAACAAGGGTTGTGATCGCCGGAGGTGGGAGGCTCATCGACGTAGACCACATCGCCCGACACATGCGCGCTTCCCACGCTCGGCGCGTCGGTTTCGTAGCAAAGCCCGGAACACAAATCACAGGGAATTGAGCCCGTAACCTCCGAATGTTCTGACTCCGGCTGTGTGGCGCAACCGAACAGCGCCGCGAGGACGATCACGGGGCCTCCCAGTCGCCCGAACGCCCGCCGGACTTCCGCAACAGCCGAACCCCCTCCACACGCATGGCCTTGTCGACCGCCTTGAGCATGTCGATCACGGTCAGGGCCGCGATCGCCACGGCGGTCAGGGCTTCCATCTCGACGCCCGTCTTGCCGGTGCAACGTGCTGAAGCCTCGATGCGCAGGCCATCTTCGATGGGCACGAGCGTCACATCCACGCCATCGAGCCCCAACGGGTGACAGAGCGGAATGAGGTCTCCGGTTCGCTTCGCCGCGGCGATTCCGGCGACTTGGGCGATCGTGAGCACATCCCCCTTGCGAGCCCGGCGCTCCACCACCGCCGCGAGGGCCTCCGGCGACATGCGCACAAACCCCTCGGCCACCGCTTCCCGGCGCGTGACCTCCTTTTCTCCCACGTCCACCATGCGGGCCTCGCCGGTCGGCGAGAGGTGAGTGAGCTCAACCATGAGGGGTACCCGGATGCACCTTTTCCTCGACCAGCGCACTGCCAAGACGCAGATTTACCGTGCGCTTGAGCGCCGCTCGCTGGTCGTTGAGCCGGTAAACCGCGCGGGCATCAGTGACAAAGTTGGCGCCAAAGTCGCCGTTCGCCTCCCGCTCCCGCAGGCGATCTTCC
>CAMBIK010000002.1 GCA_945867435.1 Klebsiella pneumoniae | reverse complement strand
TCGCCCCGACCGACACTGTCGGGCAATGGGAGAGAGAGCAGGACGAGGCGAGGAACCTCGCCGCGGGTCGAGGCGGGAGCAGGCGGCGGCGGGGGAACCACGAGGTCGGCGAAGCGCAGCACTCCGTCGGTGCCCACGACGATCTCGTGCCAGCGTTCCAACTCCAGGTGGTCGAGACCGGGGCCCACGAGCCGTTCGAAGGTGTGAACCTGTTTCGCCCCTCCGTCGTCACAAGTCACGACGAACTTTGCTTTGAGCAATTCCTTCGCAGTGAGCCGCTCCTCGATGCCGTTCGGACGGGCCGGGGGGGTGACCTGCATCCCCGGACGTTCGATCCGGAGCGTCCCCTTCCCGCTCGTCACCTCGAACCGCACCGTAAACAGCCCATCGTCTGCGTTGGAACGCCGCACCCAAAGGTGGGCTTGCGGGGACTGGACCGGAGAGGCAAGCGGCATGCAACCCTCCCAGTGTATCGCATGCCCCGCGATCGGGAACCCGCCGTTGCCCGCGGGCGGTTCCGAAAGTAGAGTCCACATCACGGTCGGAGGCGAAATGGGCATCGGACGAAACGTGCTTCGCGGATTAAAGGAAAAGCTCATGAGCCGGTACGGCGAGAAGATCGTCTCCAACCTTGGCGACACCTCCTCGGACGCGCCCAACAAGTTCAGCGAACCGAAGCGAAACCTCTACGAAGAGATGGAACGCGAAGGGCGCATCGAGAAGAAGCCGGGGGAGGATCGGTAGGGAGTCACCGGCGCAACACCGCACTCCCTATTGTCTAAGCGTTCTCCTCCATCGACGGGTGCCGGTCGAGCGGATTCCAACGCCCGTAAACCACCCGTTGCGCGTCGGGGTCGTAGTCTCACAAGCCCACGAGACCCACGCCGCGAACGACGAAGCCAAGCCGCAGGGGAGATGGGGTTTGGTGGGTGGATACCGATTTACGCGGTCCGGCCGATCCTTAGCCCCCTCACAAGCAAAGCCCGAACCACTGCGAGCCATCCGCCTTGGGAATCACGACACACCTCGATGGCCGAGCGCAGCTCTCCGGGCCCTCGGGCAGGCAGAGCGCGTAACAGTGGGCGTCCACCGGGGAACAGTAGAGCCCGGCTTCACACGACGTGGATTCGGTGGTGGTCGCGCACGTCTGACCCACAACTCGCGGGCCGGCGTACCAGCACGCGTTGGTGTCCTCATCGTACGGGAGACAAGCGCGATCGTAAGGTTCGGGACCGCAATCCTGCTCTTCAAGGCTACACAGTTCCTCTTCGCGACACACGCCCTGCGCATCCGTGGCGGCATCAGCAGGCATGCACCACGCGGTTGAACCACACGACGTATCCACGGTTTCGTAGGGCACGGCGCAGGAACCTGCGCAGGCGTGGGACAACGCATCGCAAGCGCCCGTCGAACAGTCGGCGTGCTCCAGGCAGGCGTCCCCACCCTCCGAAGCGCCATCGGGGAGCAAGTCGGCGCTCCGGATCGTGTCAGCCGTCCACGCTCGGCCTCGCAAAACCACTCTGTCCGGTCGCGAAAGCGCCCCGATGTTCAGGTCGGGATCCTCCGCCAGCAGCAACAAATCGGCCGGTTCGCCAGCCGCAATGCGCCCCCCGGGGAGGCCAAGGACCTGTCGTGCTGCGAACGTTGCGCGGACAAGGACCGTGCGCGGGTCGAGGCCCAGCGCGACCAGCTCCTGCAGCTCGTCGTGGAGCCCACGACCGTGCGGCACAAAATAGTACCCGGCGTCGCTGCCCGGCACGACGAGCACCTCCGCAATCTCCAAGGACGCCAAACTCCCACGCGCTGATTCCATCCATTCTAGGTTCGCTTCAGCCCAGCCTGGCAACAGCGTACCCGGGGAATCGGCCACGCGCTGCCAGCTCGCCCGCTGGCCGTCCGTGAGCTCCAGACTTGGGTCTTGAGGGTCCAGGGACCCATCCAGTAGGCGCCCTACGTTCGCGAAGGCAGACACGGTAGTTGCGACGGCCTCGGCCTCCGCAAGCAAGGCAGCGCCTGCTTCATCGAGCGGTGCGTCGAACGGCGGGTGCCCGAGCAGGAGCGCACCGTTGGCGACGGCATCGACGGCGTCGGTTTGGGTGTCCACATGGGCCCAAACCGGGAGGGACCCTGCTGTGATCGCCGAGAGCACGTCCAGGTCCAGTCGGGGTGTCGGGCCCCATCGGGAGAACCCGGCGTCGGCGAGGGCGATCTTGATGCCATCGGCGCCAGCGGTCGCGAGCGCAGCGGTTTCGACCGTGCCGGATTCAGGCGTATCCACAAACACGCACAGGTCCGCGTTCGGAGCGCTCTCGCAGGGGTGGGAGGCCGCCGTGGTCAGGAACGGGCCCGTCGCCCAGATTCTCGGCGTCGGTCCGCCTGCGAGGTCAAGCCGATCGCGCAAGTCAAACAGCGAGCGCGGACCGCCCAGATCCACAACCTGGGTGATCCCCGACAGGGTCTGAGCCCGGAGATTGTTGTCCAGGGTGTCCCCGACGGCCTCGAGCGTGCCGCTGTGGGCGAGGTGTACATGACTATCGACCAAGCCCGGTACGACAAAGCGCCCCGTTGCGTCGAACGCGCCTTCCGGAAGCGCGTCTCCCGCGGGAACTACAGCGCTGATGGAGTCGCCGTCGATGAGCACGGCGACGTGTTCGCGACGACCCGACTCGTCAATCACGGTGGCGTTCCAAAGCAGCAAGTCGGCTTGGAGCGGAGCCCCGGTCTCCGATGCGGACTGCGTGTCCCCCGGAGCGGCGGAATCCGGGGGCGCGCACGCCATCGCCCACAGCAAGATCACGGCCCGACCACCACCCGGCCGGGCGCCCCGTCCGTAGAGGGAGTCGCGGGCCAAGTTCCTGGAACGCCGCCGGCTCCGGCCGCGCCGTCCCACGCCGAGCTGCTGGTTCCACCGGGCGTTCCGCCGGCCCCCGCCGAGACCGTTCCGGTTGGGCAGGAGCTGGATCCACCGCCGCCGCCGCCCCCAAAGTAAGTGTAGATCGAAGCGCCACCGCCACCGCCGTACCACCCCGAGCCGCCCCCCCCGCCCGCGCCGTTGCTGCTGCCGACGCCGGCACTGTCCGCGTTCGCGGCTGTACCGACCGTGCAAGACGAGGAACCCGTCGCCCCGCCGCCGCCCGCTTGCAGCCCCCCCGTACCGCCCGTGCACGCGGGCCCGCTCGCCGCCCCCAGAACCGCGGAGCCCCCCGCGCCGCCTGCTGCCGCCGCTCCCCCCTGCCCGCCCGCGGCGGAGCCCCAATAGCTGTCGAACTGCGTGTTCCCCGTCCCGCCCGTGCCCGCGCCGCCCGCGCCGCCATCCCCGCTGCCCGAGAGCCTGGAACCCCCATCCGTGCCGCCGCCGCCCCCCGCGCCGGCGACCAGCACGAGGTCGCTTGCATCGTCCCAAACCAAGGTCGCGCCCCCGCCGCCGCCCGGCTGGGGTCCTCCTTCTCCTGGGCGGATCGTCAAAACCTCCCCAGGGGTCACGGCCAAGACCGTCGTCGCGTAGGCGCCGCCGCCGCCGCCGCCGGCGTAGGCACCGGTGTAGGAACCAGCGCCGCCACCGGCACCCCAGGCCTCAACGGTCACCGAATAAACGCCGGTAGGCACGATGAATGACTGAGCCGCCCCAGCCCATGTGTACGCCACGGGTACGAAGTCGGCGTCCGGTGCGAGGCCGGTCCCAACCAACCCCGCGCTCATCGCTGGGAGATCCAACACTTCCACATCCAACTGGCCCACGAAAGCGCCCGTCGAGTCGGGCGTGAACGACACGTCCAGTTCGAGCGATCCCCCCACCTCGACCGATGCGGGCCACGACGCCGGTGTCGTGAGCGCAAAGCCGTTGCCAGCGACGCTGGCGTTCACCACGATCACCGTTTCACCGGTATTTTGGAGCGTGAATGCAGCCGTTACCGTCTCACCCACCACCGCCTCCAGGCTCGCCTTGGCAGGGTCGAGCGTTGCCGCCGCCACAGCGGTGACTTCGCCGGTGTCGTTGCTGTCCGCCGCACCCTCAAGCTGGACCGGAACCAGTGGCGAGTCGGGGTCGTCGCTGACAATGTCCAGCCAATCCGCCGTTTCCTCGACTTCAGGCGCCCATGTAATCACCAGATCCGCCGTTTCGCCAGGCGCCAGCCCGCCGGGGAGACCGCCCGTGCTGGTGAGCGTGAACGCGCCGCCGCTCCGCAGCGTGATCGAGGAAAGTTCCAGAGGCACGTCTCCCGCGCTCGCCACGGTGATCGTTTGGCTCCCCGCGACGTCGAAGGTGAGAAACGTCGCGCTCACCTCGATCGAGGGGGCCTCAGCGTCCTTGCCGTACGTCAGGAGGTTTTCGCCACAACCGGCTAGGAGGAGGAGGAGAACGGTGGTGCGCATGGAACCTCGATTCGGCGATAGCCCTTATCCCGGCAGTCCCGACGAGCGCGGCGTGACCGGGCGGCGTACCCCGTGACTACGGCTCGGCTGCTGCCGCGCCCGAGGTCTTGCTCGCAATCACGGTAATGGCCGCAGCGATTTCGGTCCAAAGGTGCGCGGCGATCAGAAAGACCCCCCCGCCGATCGCGATCCCGCCTGCGGTCGCCAGGCCGACCCATGTGCTTGCGACATCGACCCTGCCTGTTTCCCACACCATGGCCATCCACCCGACCGTGCCCACGGTCATCGACCATACGAAGACGACCTCGGCGAACGCGCGTACACACTCACGAACCACCAAGGCTACCGGGAAGCGCTCCCCAGTGATTTTCTCCAGCCGGCCGGCGCGGGCGAACAGCACCTTCAACCCCAGCCACCCGGCCAAAGCGCACATGATCGCCACGACCATCATCGGCACCGAGGAGGCATCGGGTCCAACCTGGCCAGCGGCCACGAGTGCGGCCAGGACAGGGACAAAGCCAAGAAAAGCGACGACACGAAGCACCGGGGCGAGCGCGTCCGTGAAAAATGCACCGGACTCTGTCGCAGAAACCAGGTCGAACCCCGTAGGCTCGCGTGCAGGGGTCTCGAGGGCTTCGGTGTTCATGAGAATCTCTGGTTGAGTTGAGGCTACGCCCCGTTCGTGCTTCGGGTCAAGGGCTGGCCATACCTTATCGTAACGGTTCAGCGCCGTCCGGTCCGCTGGCTCCTGGCATCGAGGGTGACGGAGTTAGAGCCTCACCCTCATGCGCTATGTCGGCAAGCTTTATCGCCCACCATCCGAAGCCAATGCGTTGATCCTCCAGGCCACGATCGGCTGTTCATGGAACCGATGCACCTATTGCGACATGTACCGAGACAAGCCCGTAATGCGCGCGCGGCCGGTTTCGGAATGCATCGAGGATCTCCGAGCATTGGCCCCTCGGTTTGGGACCTGCGTGGAGAAGATCTTCGTTGCAGACGGCGATGCCCTGGTCTTGCCCCTGGAAGCCTGGGAGCCGATCCTGCGAGAGGTCAGTTCACTGTTCCCCAACCTGCGCCGAGTGAGCGCCTACGCGATGGCGCGGAACATCCTGGAGAAGTCCCCTGCAGAGCTCGCCACCCTTCGCTCCCTCGGACTCTCCCGCCTGTACATCGGGCCTGAGTCGGGGGATGACCCCACCCTCCGCCGCATCGCCAAGGGCTCCACAGCAGCAGAGCATGTGGAGGCGGCACAGAAGGCCCACGCAGCCGGAATCGAGCTGTCGGTGATCTTCCTGCTGGGCGCCGGCGGCGTGGCCCGCAGCCACGAGCACGCCTCCGCCTCCGCGGCACTGGCCACCGCGATGGACCCGGCCTTCCTCTCAGCGTTGACGCTCACTGTGGTGCCGGGAACGCCGCTGGCTCGACTCCACGAGCGCGGCGGCTTCGTCTTGCCCGAAGTGCCTGGGCTCCTCCGCGAGCTGCGCACCTTCCTGGCCGAAGCCAACCCCACTCACGCGGTTTTCCGAACCAACCACGCCAGCAACTATCTGCCGCTGGCCGGCACCCTGCCAGCAGCCCGAACCCAGATGGTGGCCGCGCTCGACGCCGCGCTGGCCGGGAAGATTCCCCTGCGCCCGGAGTGGTCGCGGGGTTTGTGAACGCTGGCGGCTCATTTGCCATTCCCCCAGCGAAATGATGTGGGCTCGCCGCCATGGCCCTCCCCTTCTTCTTGGCGTTTCTCAGGTCCTGTTTTGGTCCCGCGCTCGCGGGCCACCCTCTCTGTGCCGATCGTCCGGCCCCTGGTCGCCTACGCCGCCAAGCTCTTCCTCCCGGCGGCGTGTGTGATCGTGCGCGCCGCCCTGATGTTCCTCCTGAGCCCGGCCGTGGTCGATTCGCGGGTGGACGTGGGCATCACTTCGCTCCTCACCATCGTCGCGGCTGGGGCGTGGCGATGGTCGTGCTGGTCACCCTGGCGGCCAAGGCGGGGTAGCGCGGCCCCTTCGCTAAACCGTTCCTTCCGGTTCCTTCTCGCCCTCTGGCGGCGCCTCAGGCAACGCCGCGGCTTCGCTCTCGGCTTCCGCCGCTCCGCCCAGGACGCCCACGTCGTCCGGCATCCAGCCGCCGCCGGAAAACGCCGAGTCCTCAGGCTCCGACGCTTCCGGAGCGCCCCCGCCTTCCTGAGCCTCCGCCGGCGCGCTGACCCCAATCGCTGCTGCGGCGGCGGCCAGGTCCCCGAGCGCGCTGGCCGCCGGCGGCGGCTCCGCGTTCGCGTCGAAACAGCACTTCTTGTACTTCTGGCCGCTGCCGCAGGGGCAGGGATCGTTCCGGCTGATCCCGAGTTGGAACGCGACCAGCCTCGCTTCGGCACCCGCTTGGGGGGCCCGAGGGGCCGCACGGGTCGGAGCCGCCGGGAGCGGGGAGAACTCGGGCTGCGCCGCGATTGCAGCGGCGGCCTGGGCCTCCGACCGCGCTCGTTGCATTGCCATCTGGCGTTCCACGTCTTCCGCCGTGATCCGAACCCGCGGTCGTGCCGCGGCAGCGAACCGGTCCGCCATGTCCTGGTCTAGCCGAAGCGTGCGCTGGATGACCGCCTCATCGCGCAACGACTGCATCAGCTGGAACATGTGGAACCCTTCCTTCTTGTACTCAAGAAGGGGGTTCTTCTGCCCGTAGCCGCGCAGGGAAACACCGTCGCGAAGTCGGTCCATCGCGAGCAGATGGTCCTTCCAGAACTGGTCGGCAAGCTGCAAGAGCACCTGGCGTTCCGCGAGGTGAAGCGTCTCCGCGCCGATCGCCGCTTCCTGGGCCTCGTAGGCGGCCGTGGCACTCGCAAGCAAACGGTCCGCGAGCTCAAGGCGGGCATCTTCCCGCAGGGCTTCAGGGGTTTGTTCCCACACGATCCCAAAAATCTCCTGCGAGCGCGCCACGAACTTCGAGGTGTTCCACTCGGCGTGTTTGGAGCCTGGGGGCAGGAACTCGCCAACGAGATCGTCCACAAGCGCGCGAATGCTCTCCAGCATCATGCCGCGGATGTTGTCGCCCTGCAACGCGCGCCGGCGCAGCTCGTAGACCGCCTTGCGCTGAAGGTTCATGACATCGTCGTACTCAAGTAGATTCTTCCGCATGTTGAAGTTGTTGCCTTCAACCTTCTTTTGTGCGTTCTCGATTGATCCTGTGACCCAGCGATGTTCGATGGCCTCATCGTCTTTCATGCCCATGCGTTCCATCCACACCACGGTGCGGTCAGAGCCGAACAAGCGGAGCAAGTCATCTTCGAGCGAGAGGAAGAACCGCGAAGACCCCGGGTCGCCCTGGCGTCCGGACCGCCCGCGAAGCTGGTTGTCAATACGTCGGGACTCGTGCCGCTCGGTGCCGAGGATGTGGAGGCCCCCCACCTTAAGCACTTCTTCCCTTTCCGCCTCACACTCCAGCCGATGCCGGGCGAGGGTGGCGAGGTACTCGGGGTGGGTAATGTCGGGGCCGGGAGGAGGGGCGCCCTTCAGCTTCGCGGCCTCTTCCAACTCAAGCGGCCAGAGGCCTTCCACCTCTTCCCCCTTCGTGCGCCGGTCGATGAGTTCGAGTCGTGAGAGCCCTTCCGGATCCCCGCCCAGCTTGATGTCGGTGCCACGCCCCGCCATGTTGGTCGAGATCGTGACCGCACATCGGCGCCCGGCCTGCGCGATGATCAGCGCCTCCCGGTCGTGCTGCTTGGCGTTGAGAACCTCGTGCGGGATGCCGCGCTTTTCGAGAAGGCGATGCACCAGCTCGGACTTCTCCACGCTGGTGGTGCCCACGAGCACCGGCTGGCCGCGCTTGTGGCAATCCTCCAGCTCGGTCATGACCCGCTTGAACTTCTCAGCCTGCGACTTGTAGACGATGTCGTGCTGGTCGGTCCGCGCCACCGTGCGGTTGGTCGGAATCGGAACCACGGTGAGGTTGTAGATCTTGGCGAATTCCTCGGCCTCGGTCTCAGCCGTGCCGGTCATGCCGGCCAGCTTCTTGTACATCCTGAAGTAATTCTGGAAGGTGATCGTGGCGTAGGTCTGGCTTTCCGCCTCAACCGTCACGCGCTCCTTGGCCTCGACGGCCTGATGAAGGCCGTCGGACCAGCGACGACCGTACATCAGGCGGCCCGTGTGTTCGTCCACGATCACGACCTTGAGCTTGCTGTCCCCCGAGCGCGGGTCGTGCTGAACCACATAGTCCTTGTCCCGTTTGAACAGGTAGTGCGCCTTCAAGGCCTGGCTTACATGATGCAAGACCTCCATGTTGTGGGGGTCGTACATGTTGTCGATGCCCAAGCGGGACTCCAGCTTGTCCACCCCTTCGTCGGTGAGGCTTACCTGGCGCTGCTTTTCCTCCACCACGAAGTCCAGCTCGCGCTGAAGCACACCGATCACACTGTCGACCAACTCGTACTTGTCGACCGTATCGTCCGTGGGACCCGAGATGATCAGCGGGGTTCTCGCCTCGTCGATGAGGATGGAATCGACCTCGTCAACGATGGCAAAGTGGTGCCCACGCTGGACATACTGCTCGATCGAGAACTTCATGTTGTCGCGCAGATAGTCGAAGCCGTACTCGTTGTTGGTCCCGTAGGTGATGTCGCACCCGTAGCCAGCCCGCTTCGACGCCTCGTCGCGAACTGCGCTCAGCACGGTACCCACCGAAAGCCCGAGCGCACCGTAGATCCTTCCCATCCACTCCGCGTCGCGATTCGCAAGGTAGTCGTTCACGGTCACGACGTGGACGCCCTTTCCGCTAAGCGCGTTCAGGTAGACCGGAAGGGTGGCGACCAGGGTCTTACCCTCGCCAGTCCGCATCTCGGAGACCATGCCGCGGTGAAGCACCTGACCGCCGATCAACTGCACGTCGAAGTGGCGCATCTCCATCGTGCGGCGCCCGGCCTCGCGCACCACCGCGAACGCCTCGGGAAGCAGTTCATCCAGCGGTTGACCGTTCTCGATCCTCGCCTTGAACTCGGCCGTGCACGCTCGCAGCGCCTCGTCGGTCATCGGCTTGAACCGCGCTTCCAGATCGTTGATGCGCACCACGTTCGGCTGCATCTTCTTGATGAGCCGCTCGGCGGGGGACCCGATGACGCGGCGGATGAGGTCAGTGATCATGGACGACGTGGCTCGGAAGGGGCGGCGGATAACGCCTTGGACCCCAACGCGCCGCCTCCTGCCGGCGAGGGCAGCCGCTTATCGCTCTTCCGGCGCAGGGCCCGGAACCGCGGCCTCTTGCTTCCCAAGGATCGGCCTCAACAAGTCCAGCTTTTCCCGCGCCACGGAATTCTTCGGATCGCGGGCGAGAACGTCGCGAAAGGCCGAAGCCGCGCCGCCGTAATCATGCCGGCGCGCCAGACACAACCCCAGCCCGTTCTGGGCCTCGACGAAGCCAGCACGCCGCGCCAGCGCGAGCCGAAAACCGGCTTCAGACTCGGACCATGCCTGCAATTCGTATTGAGCTGCGGCGGTCCAGTACGCCGAGTCAGCCGTACTCTCGTCGACTTCCGCACGCCGCGCCTCCGCGAGGGCAAGCATCGGCCTCGAGGTCTGAAGATAGAGCATGGCGAGGGCCAAATGAGGCCGCGTTCGCCCGGTCTCGGTGGAGGTGGCCGATCGTTCCTCCGCCCGACGAAGCCAGGTTTCCGCTTCCTCGACCTCCCCGCGTCCTCGTAGAAAAACGCCGAGGTTCAACGCAGCCGGCCACGAAGCAGGCGCGACCCTCACGGCCGCCCGGAACGCCTCTTCCGCAGCCTCCTCATCGCCTTGGATCATGCGGGCTCGCGCCAGCCCCTCCCACGGGGCCGCGCTCTCCGGCTCGCGGTCGGCGCACTCCCCGTACCAGCGGGCCGCTTCGTCCACCCGGCGCCTCAGCATCGCGATGTCGCCGCGCAGGCACCGCGCCGCAGCGGAGGCCGGGTTCATCAGCAGAGCGGCTTCGATGGATGCGTCGGCCTCCGCCCATCTCGGGGAGTCCGAACCCTCGGCCCGCGCCGCGGTGGCGGCCGCCCGCGCTCGGTCGAGCATCGGAGCGATCACCGGATCGATGGCGGCACCGGCTCCCGGCTGGTCGGCCAACTCACGAGCACGCTCCACCGCGGCGCGCACATCGCCGCCGGCACCCGCGAGCAGCACCGCCATCGCCGAGCGGCGCGTAGTCTGGCGCTCGACGAGCGAGGCAGGAACGTTCCCCCCGAAGACGTGCTCGCTCTCGTTGGCGTCGCTGAGCAAGCCAGCCACGGGGAGCAAAGCCGGCTCCGAAGGCAGCCCTACGCCGGGAACCGCGTGGGATTCGATCGCCCGAGCCATGTGGTGGTCCCCCAACGCGAGGCTGCCGAGATCGAGGGCGCTTGCCACGCCATCGCCCCTCAACCACGCCGCGGACGCGTGGCATCGCTCCACCCCCGACCAGGGGATGGCCAGCGTCGAGCCGACCAGGATGAGGTGCTCTGCGCCCTGAGGTGCCGCGAACACCCCCACCACCGGCCACACCTCCCCAAACTGCCGCACCGCGCCAGCGATCACCGACGCATCCACCCCTACGCCAGGGAGCACCAGCACATGGGTCCCCCCCTTCGCCACATGCTTCGCTGCCGCCTCAATGTGCCACGATGTCGGCCACGCCGTCCGCCCGTCGTGCCACCCCACCCGAACGACCTCCACCACCGCATCTACCTCTCCCCGAGCGCGCAGGAGGGCGCGAGGCGGCACACGCAGCAGCCGTGCTTCCGTCGAGAGCCAGGCCCGGCGTGCGCCCTCGTCGGCAGTAGCGAGCACGTCTGCCAGCGCCGCGTCAGGCATCGCCACATCGATCCTTCCGAAACCCTGTTCGCGCAATGAAACGGCAACGCGCCCGAAGTCGTCCCCCACAACACGCGCACTCCTGTCTCCCGGCCCGCGCGCAAGTCCGGAGGCGGCGCAACCGGCCAGCGTTCCCCCCAGCCGCTCCGCGGCGCGGGCGCGCCCTGAACTCCCGGCCACCGACCCATCCAACTCCACCAGGCCGACCCCGGGGGAGCCCCACACCTGGCTGGCGCCCCACCATCCCCACGAGGTTCGCAGCGGCGCGCCGGAGCGAAGGGTGCCGATCCGGTCGCGCAACGAAGCCTCTGCAGGCAGGGCTGCTTCCGCTCGGGCTCCGTGGGCCTGCCAATCCTTTGGCATGGCGCGCGCCAGAGGGAGTGCGAACAGAACGGCGAGAACTGGTAAAAAGCATGCTTCTAAACCGACCCCTACTGCGCGTGCGCAAAGGACCGGGGCCGCGCCCAGCGCAAGAAACAACGCCGATGCAGGCAACCACCCGCTGCTCGTGAGAGCCGAAGCCGCCGCAGCCCCCGCCACCCCGATGCCGGCGAACGCAAGCCACCCGGAACGGGGTGCGCCTGTAGCGATAATAGAGCCTAAAACCAACAGAATTGTCGATGATGGTACAGGTCCGTGAGCGGGCCGGAGCACCAGGAAAAGCGCTGCTACAACTCCGCCGAGCATGGCACAGAACAGCGCAGGGAAAACAGAAATCATCGTCCGGCGCAGCCCTAAACTTCTCAGCGTTGGCTCCACGCGGGACGCAATTACGACCCCGAGTGTCAAGAGCGCCCCGCCGACGGCTACCGGGCTGGCCATCGCCGCAGCCCATCCAAATGCAGCCAGGAGCGAACAAGGGGCCGCAAACCGCGCCAGCGCGGGAGCGGCTGGAGCACACACCAGTCCCGCCCCCAACCCGGCCAAGCAGGGCGCCAGTTTCGCCGCCAACTCCAGGTTCACGCCAGGCTCGACCACCGTTGGAAGTGCCGCCATAAAGGCGGAAATACCCACACCAAGAGCGGCGAAGCTCCAGCGAGCGCCTCGGGTCGGAACCGCGCTGACAACGACCAGGGCAAGGGCCGCCGAGATCAGCGCCGGCACCGGCGCACTCGCCCAAAGCGTACCGCCGAGGCGTGCTGCCAGCCCCATCGCTGCACCGACCGCGAGGGCCGCGCTTGCGGTGGCGACAGCAGGTCCGACAGTCATCCTCACGCCGACCTCCATACCCCATCGCTCCGCCGCGTTGACCACAGCCCCCGCATTCTGGTAGCATGGCCACGCCTCGAAGGATTCACCCGTTGGCTTTGCTCGCCCGTTCCCGTAGCGCTGTTGCGCTTGATATCGGCTCCAGCCACGTCAAGCTGCTTGAACTCGAACTCGAGAAATCCGGGAAGTATCGTCTAAAACACTTTGGTGCGGCTCCTTTGCCGCCCGAAGCCGTTGTAGACGGAGCCTTCATGAACACGAGCGCCATCGTGGCGACCATCCGGGAGCTTCTGGCTCGGCACAAGGTCAAGACGAAGGATGCGTGCGTGGCCGTGTCCGGCAACTCCGTGATCATCAAGCGCATCCCCCTGCCGCAAATGTCGCGGGATGAACTCGAGGAATCCATCACATGGGAGGCGGAACAGTACATCCCCTTCGATGTAAACGACGTGAACATTGATGTTCACATCCTTAGCCAGCACGCAGATGAAGCCGGGCAGATGGAAGTCTTGCTGGTGGCGGCGCGGAAGGACTTGATCAACGAATACAGCGCGCTCTTGTTTGAGGCCGGGCTCCGCCCCGCTGTGATCGATGTGGCCGCGTTCGCCTTGGAGAACATGTTCACCCTGAACTACGACGTCGGCCCCCAGCCGGTGGCGCTGGTCAATGTGGGTGCCGCCAGCGTGAACATCAACGTACTTCGAGGGGGCACCAGTGCCTTCACGCGCGACGTGGGCATGGGTGGCCGCCTGTACACGGAAGAGATTCAACGGACGCTCAACGTGAGCTTTGAAGAGGCGGAGGCGCTGAAGGTAGGCGGCAACGAGCGCGACCGCGCAGCCGTGGTGCCCGAAGAAGTGGAACGCGTCCTGTCCGGCGTGTCCGACAACATCGCCACCGAGATCCATCGCTCACTCGACTTCTTCCTCTCCACTTCGGGCGGCACTCCGCTAGGGGGGGTCTACCTGTCGGGCGGTGCGGCGCGCACGCCAGGGTTGGCTACAGCCATCGAACGCGTGTGCAACGCTCAAGTCACCCTTGTGGATCCCTTCCGTCGGATCTCAGTCGACGAGCGGGCCTTCAATCCCCGCTTCCTGCACGACGTAGCCGGCCAGGCGGCGATCGCGGTCGGCCTCGGTCTGCGTCGGGGAGACGACAAATGATCAGAATAAATCTTCTTCCCGTCCGGCAGACCCGGAAGGCAGAGTCGCTGCGCAGAGAGGCCGTTCTCGCGGGCCTGTTCGGCGCGATCATCCTGGGCGGCTGCTTGGTCGTTTGGGCGGGGCTCGGCATCCGCCTGTCCAAGGTCAAGTCCGACAACGAAACTCTTAACGCCGAAATCTCCAAGCTCGCAGAGGACGTGCAGCGCGTCGACGAAATGGAGAAGTTCAAGGCAGAGCTGGAAAGGAAGCTCGCGGTCATCGACGACCTCCGCTCACGGAAGTCCGGTCCGGCCCACATGCTCGATGAGCTGGCGTTGGCCGCTCCCGAAAAACTGCAGCTCACCGAAGTCCGTGAACATGGCGGTGCCATGAACATCGTGGGGGTCGCGGTCAGCAACGAAGTGATCAGCCAGTTCCTCCGGGCGCTAGAAGCCAGCGACTACGTCGAACAGGTGTACCTGCAGGACATCGAGGCGCTGGACATCAAGCAAGGAAGCGCGACGGTCGTGCTGAAGAAATTCTCGCTCACCGCGCGGCGAATCGCTCGAGCCGCCAAAACACCTGACTTGCCGGCTCCCGCCGGGGCAGCGGCTCCCGCCGGTGCTGCCCTTCCTGCACCCGCGGCGGCGGCCAACCCAGCCGCGCCGGGTCCGGCAGCCGTACCTGCGGCCGCGCCCGCCGCACCCGCGGCCGCACCTCCCGCCGCAGGAGCGACCCCATGAGCCAAATTCTCGAGCGGCTCGCGCGCCTGCCACGATCGCAGCGCGTGGTCGTGTACGGGGTCAGCTACCTGCTCCTCGTCGTCATGCTGTTCTTTTCGCTGATCGTACCTGCGATGGACAGCATCTCTTCATCCTCCGCTCAGCGCGATTCCCTGCGCGTAAAGCGAGACGAGGTAAAGGCCCGCGCCGCTAACCGCGGTGCGTTCGAAAGCGAACTGGAACAGCTCACAGCCGATCTCAAGCAGGCCCTGAAGGAACTTCCGAACGATCGCGAGATCCCCGGACTGCTGAGCGAAATCGATGCCTTGGCAAGGAAATCTGGACTTGAAGTTCGCAAATTCCAACCTCTACCCGAACTGACCCGCGAATACTACGCCGAAGTGCCGGTGCAGATCGTGATGGAAGGCGGCTTTCATGAGGTTGCGATCTTCTTCGACCGAGTGGGCAAGATGGGCCGCATCGTGTCCGTCGAAGACATTGAGATGGTGGAACCCAAGGAAGCCGGTGCCGAAACCACACTTACCATCGAGGGGAAGGTGGTGACCTACCGCTTCCTGACCGAAGACGAGATCAAACAGGCGAAGGCAACGAACGACAAGAAGAAGAACAAGGGGGGCGCATGAAGCTCTCCTCGTCGCTCGTGTTGATCCTGCTGTGCGCCTGCGGGGAATCCCTGGACGCAGGCGTGGCCACCGCGCCGGTGCCACAAAAGGCACCGAAATCGACTGCGGCCGAAACGGCGGCATCAGCCACCGAAGAATGGTTCTACAACCCCGCAGGGAAGCGAGATCCGTTCAGCAGCTTCCTGGCGCGTGCTGCCTCCGCAACCGCCGTATTGCCGGATGCCCCGCCGCTCCAACGTTGGGGCACCGACCGATTCGTGCTCAGCGGCGTCATCTGGAACATCGATGCACCTCGCGCCCTGCTCGTCGATCCCGAGGGAACCGGCCATGTGGCTCGTCAAGGAACGTACGTGGGCACCAACTGGGGCAAGGTGACCTCCATCTCTGAAAACGGGGTGATCGTCACAGAAGAATACCGCATGCTCGACGGCGAGCTCGTGGTCAACCCAGTGTCCATCGGCTTCGCCGGGGCGGGGAAGAAATGATGCTACCTTTCAACGGAGTGATGATGAGGCCACGCGTGCTCCTGGGTGTGCTGTGCTGGGCGGCCTTCATTGGCGGTCCTGCGCTCGCAGCCACGCCGACGACCGTCGGTACCGCGGCAGTAACGGGTGCCGACGACTCCACGGAAGTGCGGATTCCGCTCTCCGGCGACAGTCCTGCCTACAGCGCCTTCAAGGCGTCGAGTCCGGACCGGTTGGTGATCGACTTCCCGGCGAGCGCACTCGCGCCAGAAGCGACCGTCGGCGCGGGCGGCATGGTGACCCGTGGAGAACTATCAAGCTTCAACGATGGTTCGGATGTCGTACGTCTCACCCTGTACCTCGTCGGCCCCTTCACGCACGCTCTGCGTCAGGACGGCACTGACTTGGTGGTGTCCTTTACCGCCGGGGCCGAGGTCGATCCGCTGGCAAGTGCGCTCGGCAACGGGCGTCTCAGCGGTCCTGCGGCCGCCATCGAAGGCCCCGCCCTTACCACGTTGGACTTCGCATTCGACGAATCGACCAGCCGAGTCGTCCTTGGCGTTCAGGGCGTCACCCCCGCGGTCTCCCAGCCCACAGCTACGCGCATCGTCGTCGACCTTCCCGGCGCGGTCATGCCTGGGTCCCTGTCCCGCGAGATCGACAGCAGCCGCTTCTTCAGCCCGGTCATCGGCGTGCAGGCGCGCCCGACTCGTGCCGGCACCCGCGTAGAGATTTCCCTTCGGCAAAGTGCCGAGTACCAAGTGAAGCGTGCAGGCGACCTGTACACGATTGAAATCGCCAACCCCGCTTCGCTGGTGCAAGCCCGCGCAGAGCAGGTGCAAAAGAGCGCCGAAGCCGCCCCTTCCTCACCAGAAACGAACGAGACGCAGGGTCTGAGCAACGCTTCAGGCGGCGAGGTGCTCATCGGAGCTTCGGGTCGCACGTCCGACCCCCAGGCTCGTTTCGGGGCCGGCGCCGGTTCGGAAGACCCGAACTCGCTGGCCTTCGCCGACGATGCCCCAGGCCAGGGTGCCTCGCGGTACAAGGGCCAGAGGATGAGCATCGATCTTCAAGATGCCGACATCCACGCCGTTTTCCGCTTCATCGCGAACACCGCCGAACTGAACATCGTGGCCAGCGACGACGTCAAGGGCACGGTCACCGTGCAGCTGAAGGACGTCCCTTGGGATCAAGCCCTTGCGGCCGTCTTGCAGTCCAAGGGCCTCGCGGCGCAGCGTTTCGGGAACATCGTGCGCGTGGCACCGATCGAAACCATCAAGTCCGAGCAGCAGGCGGCCTTGGAAAAGCAGACTGCGGAAGGGCTGCTTGAGCCGCTCCAGATCTATGTGGCCCCGCTCAACTACGCGAACGCTGCCGCTACCGTGAAGCAGCTTGAAGCCTTCCTCACCGAGCGCGGTTCCATCCAAACGGACGACCGTTCGAACCAGCTGATCATCAAAGACGTGGAACCCACGCTCGCGATGATCCGAGAGCTGCTGAAGCGCGTGGACCGCCAGAACCGTTCTGTGTCGATCGAAGCCCGATTTGTCGAGGCCAACAGCTCGCACGTCAAGCAGTTGGGCATTCAGTGGGGCAGCGGTGTCGATGCATCCGGCGCGACCGGGTACAGCACGGGTGCCTTCTTCCCGAACTCCGTCGGCGTTTCCGGCGGCCTCACTCGGGCGGGCGCCTCTCAGTTCTACTCTCCCGGCAACGAAAGCCTGTTGGTCGACCTGGGCACAACCGCAGGTTCCAGCGGTGCCCTCGCGTTCTCCTTGGGTAGCATTCCCGGGCTCATCGACCTCGACGCGCGCCTGAGCGCCTTGGAATCGGATGGGTGGGGTCGGATCGTCTCCAGTCCGCGCGTCAGCGTCATGGACAACTCGACCGCCAAGATCCTCCAGGGTGCCGCCATCCCGTTCGAAACCGTGTCCAACGGCGGTACGCAAGTGCAGCTGGTAGACGCCGTCTTGCAGATGGACATCACGCCCCACATCACCACCGACGGCAACGTGTCGATGGATGTGAAGATCAAGAACAACCGCCCCGACTTCAGCCAGAGCGTTCAAGGGCGCCCGGCCATCGCGAAGAAGGAGATCGAGACCAAGGTGTTGGTGGCGGATGGCGATACCGCCGTGCTCGGCGGCGTGTACTCTACGGAGGAATCTGCAGCGAACGAACGGGTGCCGGGACTGGGGTCGATCCCGCTCCTGGGGTACCTGTTCAAGAACTCCTCCTCGACGGAAAAGCAGAGCGAGATGCTCGTGTTCATCACGCCGCGGATCGTCGCGGAGAACTAAGCGTGCGGGTCGCCCTGGGCGGCCCCATGGCCTCGGGGAAGAGCACGGTTGGGCGGGCGCTGGCGGCTCGGCAAGGTGTTCCCTTTCTGGACCTGGACGCCACGCTTGGAGACATCCCCCTGTTGTTCGCCGAGGTTGGCGAAGCTGGCTTCCGCGAACGGGAGTCCGCTTCGCTGGCCAAGGCTGTGTCAGGCAGCGGCGTCATCGCGTTGGGAGGAGGAACCCTGGGGCGCGAGGAGAACCGGCGACAGCTCCAGGGGTGGACGGTGATCATCCTGATGGCAACCCGGGAAACCTTGCGGCACCGGCTTCAGAACCCCACCGGGCGGCCTCTGGCTCGTTCATGGGAACGGAGCCTGGACGAGCGAGCGCCCCTGTGGGCGGCGTATGGCGACCCCGTTTGGACCGACCATCCGAGCGTGGAAACGACTGTCGACCAGGTGCTGCAACGATGTTGAGGCAATCGCTGGCACTCACCCTCGGCTATTCGGTGGAAGTCTCGCCAAGCCTGGCCGGGCTGGCGGACCATCTCGCCGGCCAGCTGGACCCCCAGCGCGGGGTGGTGGTGACCAACCCGACCGTTCGCGCGCTGCACGGGGCGGCGCTGGCGGAAGAACTGAAGTCGCTTCGCCTCACCTGGATCGAGGTCCCTGACGGCGAGGAACACAAGACCCTGGAGTCCTGGCAGCGCGTCGTGGCCGAGATCCTCGCCGGGCGTCCCGACCGACGAACGGTGGTGTTCGCCTTCGGTGGGGGCGTCATCGGCGACCTCGCTGGGTTTTCCGCTGCTTGTGTGCTGCGGGGGCTCCCTCTCGTTCAGGTGCCTACGACGCTCTTGGCGATGGTGGATGCCTCTGTCGGCGGCAAAACGGGCGTGAACACGCCGGCAGGCAAAAACCTCGTGGGGGCCTTCTACCAGCCAGCAGGGGTGTGGGCCGCGCTCGACACGCTGCGCACGCTTCCCGAGCGCGAGCTGCAATGCGGGCTTGGCGAGATCGTGAAACACGCGATCCTCGCCGGGGAAGTGGGCCTGGCGGCACTGGAGGACTCGGCCGCAGCCCTGCGCCGCGGCGAGCCGGCTGCGCTCGCGGCCGCGATCCTTGCGTCGATCGCCGTGAAGGCGCGAATCGTGGAGCGCGACCCAGCGGAGCACGGGGAACGAGTGCTCCTGAACCTCGGCCACACGCTGGGACACGCGATCGAGTCCACGGCGGGCTACGGGCGCTATTCCCACGGAACGGCCGTAGCCATCGGCACCATGGCGGTGGCGCGCCTTGGCGTGGGAGGGGGATTTCCCGTCGACTCCCGATTTGTGGACCGCCTCGAACGACTTTTCCGCTCTCTCGGGCTGCCTGTCCACACGCCCAACGAGCTGCCCGACCCGGCGCTCATCGAAGCCATGGGATTCGACAAAAAGCGGGAGCGTGGTATGGTCAAGCTTGTGATCCCTGTTGCCCCCGGCGATGTTCGCGTGCGCCTCGTACCCGAGGCAGACCTTGCGTGTCTGGCGGCCGCCGGCAGGAAGTCCCCGTGAGTTTCCTTCTGCTGCTTGCCTGCGCCCCTCCGGAAGCCGAACCCGGCTCCATGGTGCTGCCCTCCGACGACATTGCCGAGCCGTGGGATGAAGCCTATGCAGTGGCGGACGATGTAGGAGGACGGTTCACCCTGGGCGCGCAGGTGATCGGTCCCGACGGGCAGCCCGCCGCGGGTGTCCGGGTAGGCGTGCTGAGCGGGTGGGATGGTGCCCAGCTTGTGCCTCACGGCGAGGTCCACGGAACCCTGGTTCTCGACGTGCGCGCCAACGAAGTTTTCGAGATCGGACCGTGCGGCGCCGGCTCCACATGCATGTGGCTCGAGCAACTGACCGGCGCTGATGGCGAGGTACAGTTCGATGTATTCTTGGATCTATCCCCAGATTCAGGCTCAAGCGTTCCGATCTTCATCTCCTCCGGCGACGACGTCGCCTCGGTCGACATCGAACTGGTCGATGCCGTTGTGGTACACTAAATCCTGAGGTGCTGAATGGTGTTTCTCCTCGGACTCTTCGCGTGCGGAGAAGGACCTTTTGACGCGCCCTACGATGCCTCGGTGTCCAGCTCGGTCGAAGGCCTCACCATCACCTACAACGCAGCAGTCGGTGCGGAAGAAGATGGTTACGGCCTGCTCTTCCACAATCAGGCCCATGTGACCCAGAGCGACCGTTTCGACCGCTCTGGCATCCCGATGGAAAACATCGCGGTGGATATCTACAGCTATTGGCCGGGCACCTACATCCTGCCCCAGCGATCGGTGAAAACGGTCGATGACTTCGCGACCGCATGCGCCGAGGGGGCCGGCGAGGAAGAATACCAGGAACTGTGCGATGTCTTCCTCAGCGAGGATGGCAACGAATACTACGAGCTCACCGGGGAATACCAGCTCGCGACCGACGAGGAGGGTGCTCCCGGATTCCGCCCGAACTACCTGCGCGGCGTGACCGACAACACCGGCACGGTCGACTTCTACATCTTCATCGACAGCACGCCTGGCTCCGGCACGGATTTCGGCGTCGAGATGTCGATCTCCGCCGACTACACGTCGATGGTGGTCTCAACCGCCAGCGCCGACGGGGCCTAGTCACGCCGAGCTTTCGTCCGGCGGAGTTGGCCTCGCTACGCAAGCGCGTGCGGGCCGATCCGCGTTCGTTGGCGTTCGTGCCGCTTGCCGATGCGCTGCGCCGCGCGGGTGAGCGAACGGAGGCCCTCGCCGTGCTTCGTGCCGGGCTGCGCCATCACCCCGACCACGCGACGGCCAACGTCGTGCTCGCTCGGCTGCACCTTGAAGCGGGCAACCGCGGGTTGGGCGTGGCCATTTTGGAGGAGGTCGTCCGCGCCGCCCCCGAAAACGTGGCCGCGGGGGCGCTCCTGGCCGAGCTGCTGGTGGCGGACGGCCGCTTCCGGGAGGCGTCCGCGATCCTGGAGCGATTGCGGCTGGTGGCCCCCCACGACCCGGTCCTCCAGGCACTATCGCTCACCGCCACCCCGCCCACGAAAAACCTGCACGGCGTACCGAACGACCCCTTCGACCGCTCGGAATGGGCAGACTCCTTGGCGGACCGCGGCGATCTCCCGCGGTCCACCCGCGCTTGGCAGCGCATCTACGCGGCGAACCCGCACGACACGCGGGCGCGAGATCGGCTCATCGAGCTCTCCCGCGGGCTTGAAGGCTTGGGCAACGTGAGTCCGGAGCCCCGCCGCCATCGTCTCCCCGGTCTGGGAGAAACCACCATCGCTCTGCTCGACGACCACGCCGGACCGGTCCCCGGCGGCGACGGTGCCGTAGATGCGTGGGCACGCCACTTTTGGAGCCACTGATGCGGGTTCTCGTCCTTCACGGTCCCAACCTGAACCTCCTCGGCACGCGGGAGCCCGCCACTTACGGCACCACCACGCTCGCCGAGATCGACACCCAACTCGCCGTGATCGCGCTCCAACTTGGGGGCTCGTGCAGCAGTTTCCACAGCAATCACGAGGGCGCGCTCGTCGATGCCATCCACGCCGCTCGGGGGCCCTTCGACGCCATCCTGATCAATCCTGGGGGCCTCACCCACACATCGGTGGTCCTGCGGGACGCGCTGCTGGCCGTCGGACTGCCCTTTGTCGAGGTGCACCTTAGCAACATCCACGGCCGCGAACCGTTCCGGCACCAGTCCTACCTGTCCGACGTGGCGCGTGGCGTGGTCACAGGCTTCGGCGCCGCCAGCTACGAGTTGGGCCTGCGCGGCCTGCTCGGTTAGCTTCCCGCCGCCACCCGGAGCCAAGATGGATCAGAAAGAAGTACGCGCGCTGCTGCGCCTGATGAAGTCACAGGGTGTGGCCGAATTCACATGGAAACAGGACAACGCGAAGATGTCCGTGAAGTTTGGCGGATACGCGACTGCCCAGCCCGTGCTTGTGGCTTCTGCCCCGGCACCCGCTGCCGCGCCGGCGGCCAAGCCTCCGGCCGAGGGCCGGGTGATCCGCTCGCCCATCGTCGGCACGTTCTACCGATCCCCCTCCCCCGACGTCGCGGCCTATGTGGCCGTCGGTGACAAGGTGCGAAAAGGGCAGGTGGTATGCATCGTCGAAGCCATGAAACTGATGAATCAGGTCGAATCCGATGTGGACGGCGTGGTCTCCGAGATTCTGATCGACAACGCACAGCCCGTGCAGTTCGGCCAAGAACTTTTCCGCCTCACCCCCGGATAATGACGTGTTCCGAAAGGTCCTGATTGCCAATCGTGGCGAGATCGCCATGCGCATCCTGCGCGCATGCCGAGAGCTCAACATTCGCACGGTCGCCGTGTACTCCGAAGCCGACCGCCACGCGCTGCACGTCAAATTCGCCGACGAAAGCGTGTGCATCGGACCGCCCCAGGCGCGCCAGAGCTACCTGAACATTCCAGCGGTCATCTCGGCCGCCGACATCACCCGGTCAGATGCGGTACACCCGGGATACGGATTTCTGGCAGAAAACGCCACATTTGCCGAGGCAGTCAACGCCCACGGCATGACGTTCATCGGCCCCTCGCCCGAACACCTCCAGCAATTCGGCGACAAGCTTTCCGCCAAGGCCGCAGCACGTGCAGCTGGGCTCCCCCTCCTTCCGGGCAGTCACGGGTCGGTGGACACCCTCGACGAATGCGTCGAGGTGGCTCGGGTGATTGGCTACCCCCTGATGCTGAAGGCGGCTTCCGGCGGCGGCGGGAAAGGGATGCGCGTCGTGGAAGACGAAGACACGCTTCGCAAGGTTTTCGCGGTCACCGCCGCGGAGGCGTTGGCTGCGTTTGGGTCCGGCGCCGTTTTCCTGGAACGCTTTCTGCGCACGCCGCGCCACATCGAAGTGCAGTTCGCCGGGGATCGCTTCGGCGCGGCCGTGCACATCGGCGAACGCGACTGCTCGATGCAGCGCAGGCACCAGAAGATCATCGAGGAAGCACCGGCGCCCAACCTGGACGAAGGCCTGCGGGACCGGATTCGCGCCGCCGCGGCGAGGCTGGTCGCGGCCACCGGCTATGTGACCGTCGGAACCTGCGAGTTTCTCGTCGAGGGGGATGAATTCTACTTCCTTGAGGTAAACCCCCGCATCCAGGTCGAACACCCTGTCACCGAAATGGTCACGGGAATCGACCTGGTGCAGCTCCAGATTCGGCTGGCCGCCGGGGAGCCCATGCCGTTCGCGCAAAGCGAAGTGCGCCTTCGTGGCCACGCGATCGAGCTCCGCGTCAACGCCGAGGACCCCTGGAAGTTCACGCCTTCGCCAGGAAGAATTACCGGCTACCACGCGCCTGGAGGGCCAGGCATCCGCGTCGATAGCGCCGTGCACGAGGGTGCGATGGTGCAGCCCTATTACGACTCGCTGGTGGCCAAGATCATCGCGTACGCGCCCGACCGTGAGTCGGCCATTCGCAAGCTCCTCGGGGCGCTCGACGAGGTTGTGGTAGAAGGAATCCGAACGTCGCTTCCCCTGCAGAAGCTCCTGTTGTCGGATCCGGCGTTCACCTCCGTCCGCTTCCACACTCGCTACATCGATGATTGGCTGAAGAGCCGTCCGGGGTGAGGCCATGAGCAACGAACGTCAACGCCTCGAACAAGAAGCCCTGCAGCATCTCAACCGGGGCAGCAGCGAAGGGGCGCTAAAGGCCTACCTCAGCATCCTGAGGTTGGACCCAAAGGACCGCCGGGTGCGCCAGAAGGTAGGCGAAATCTACCTGAAGAATGGCAAGCACCAGGACGCCGAACGCCACCTGCGGGAGGTGGCTGAATCCCTGCTCAAGGAATCGAGCCACCGGGCCGCCGTCTCGGTGATCAAACAGCTTGTGGCGCTGCGACCCGACGACCCTCAACTGCAGATCGACCTCGGGGAATGCTACCTCGCGGGAGCCTACAATTCGGACGCGCGCGCTTGCTTCGACGGCGCCCTACGGGCCTGGATGGGGCTCGGGAAGCCCCTCCTCGCCGCTCTCCCCGCGCGCCGCCTCGCCGACATCACGCCCGCGGAGCTGCCCCTGCGACTTCGTGTCGGAGAGCTCCTGGAAGCAGGCGGCGACTTTGCGGGTGCTGGCGCGACCTACAAAGAGGTGATGGAAGAATATCGCCGTCGCGGACGGGTAGACGAGGTCGGGCGGGTGGCCGAGATGGCACTGAAGCACATGCCCGACGACGTGGGCCTCCTGCTCGATGCCTGCGAATCTCGCATCGCCCAGGGCGAGCACAAGTTGGCACTTCAAGGCTTGCAGAAAGCGTTCATGGCGGGCCCCAAAGAGCCGCGCACCTTGCTGCTGCTGAGTCGGGCCTTCGAAGGATCGGGTCAGGCCGACAGGGCGCTCAAGGTGTCTCTGGAGCTCGCGCGGGTGTGCTCCGACCGGATGGACCACGAGGGCGAAGCCAACGCGCTACGCCGGGCGGCGCTCCTGTCGCCCGACGACGCGGATGTCAGGTCCAGGCTCGCCGCAGTCGACGACCGGCTGGGACGCCTGGAGAGGAAGCTCACCGCGCTGGCATTCCTGGCACCGACCGACGACGCCACGCTGCGCGTGCTTACTCGGGCCGAGGTGCTGCTCCGTTACGGCTTCGTGGACCGGGCCGACGCCGAAGTAACGGCAGGCTTGGCCGCCGCGAACGGGTCGCTGCCGCTGATCGCCGCCATGGCCGAAGTGCTGGTCGGCGCAGGCAAGATAAACGAAGCGCTCGTTTGCATGGAACGACTGGTCCCCCACGCAGGAGAGGAGGCCAGCGCCGTGCTCGACCGGATGTCCCTTTTGCGCGGCTTGGACCCTGCGTCTGCGGGTCCCGCAGAAAACGTCGTGAAGGACCACGATGTGGATGACGACGAGGTGGATGACGACCCCGACACCGACCAGGGGCGCGACGTCGTCGACGAATCAAGCCTCGAGGCCCAGGGCGACCGGCGTTTCGCTGCCGGCGATCTCCCGGGGGCACTACTGGCCTGGCGAGAGGCGCTCTCCGAGGATCCCCTTAGTGAATCCGTGCTCGGCAAGATTGCCTCGCTGCGGACTGCCACAAGAGCCGCCGAGCGTTCCCCGCCCGCCATGCCAACCTTCTCAGCACCCGACGAAGGCACATTTGCCGAGATTGAGCCTGATGAGTTGTACGAAGATGGTGAAGCGCCTTCCGATGCGCTCACCGAAGCACGGGCGTTAGCCGCCGTCGGCGAGGGAGAAGCCGCCTTGAAGCTGGTGCGCGGGTTGCCAGGCCTGGGTGCCCGGGTGGTGGAAGCGCAAGCGCGTCGCGCCCTCAACGACGTGTCCGGCGCGTTGGACGTGCTGCGGAGCGCGACCGACGATGCGGCCGAGACGGATGCCGACTACCCCGAGGCGCTGTTCGAGCTGTGCGGACTCTACACCGCCACACAAAAACACCGACCTGCCCTGCGGCTTCTAGAAGAGCTGCGCGATCTCGCTCCCGACTTCCGCACCTCCGAAGTTGAGGCGCGCCGCCGTGGACTGCAGCTCCTCACTCGGTGAAGCCAGTCAGCCCACCCCGTAAAGCGCGTTCAACCACGTAACGGTGACGTTACTCCAGGCGTGGAAAAGGGCTCCCGCGACGGGGCCGCCCGTGCGTTCACGCATCCAGCCGAACACGAGGCCGGGGAAAAACGTGGCGAAGTGCCACCATTGAATCGTGACGAGGGAGTGCCCGAACGCGAAGATCAGGCACCCGATGATCAAGCCCGGCCCCACATGCGTGCCGAAAACGCGCCAACGCCTCGGGAAAACCTCGTTGAGGCGTGTCTGCACGTAGCCCCGATAGAAGAACTCCTCTGGAATGGCGACAAAAAAGAGGTGGTACGGCACCAACAGCCACGCTTCCTTCGGCACCTTCCACGACGGAACCACCGTTTGAGTCAGGGTGAACCAAGGGTCCGGGCCCAGCACGTCGATGTCCCCTCCCATCACCCCAAGAAAGACACCTTTCCCCTTGGCGAAGCTGTCAATCGGCCCCACGGAGTCGATCAGCGCGCGAGCCGCGTTCTGGTACAAATGGTAGCCGACCAGCCATGGGATGAGGATGAGGGCGATCACCACCGCGCAGAGGCGCGCCGCCCTCCCCCACGCCGCGAAATCCCCGAAGGCGGGAATGGCGATCTTGTAGGCGTAGCTGTCCACCCCGCGCCACGAACACAGCCACACCGGCGCGTAGATGAAGAGGAAGGGCACGAGCGCCAGGACCACGTCGGGCAGGCCGAGAGCCTGAACGCTCACAACGGCCCGAATGGCAAACAAGGTGGCCAGCCAAAGCACCAGCAGCTCTGCGACCACGCGCCGACGGACCGCGGGTGCCGCGGGCAGATCTTGGGGTCCCAACTCGTGAACCTGCACCCCTGCTTCGCTCACGGCACCGCCATCGAAACGCTTCCGCGACGGTAACCCGCTGGGTCGATAAAAATACGCTTGAAGGCTAACTTTTCTGCCGCTTCCTCGATCTGCACACGCAGCCTGGGATCCTCCAACCGCCACAACTCGCTGGGCCCGACTTCGATGCTGGCGCGCTCCACTCCTCCCACATCGCGCACCCGGACGCGGACCACTGCAAACCCCAGGCCGCGGAGCGTGCGTTCCATCGAGGCCACCCGCGCCAGCCGCTCGGACGACACGCGGGTTCCCACAGCGAAGCGACTTCCCAGGCACGGCGCGGCCGGCTTGTCCCACACGGGCAGGCCGCGACGGCGCGCCTCCTCACGGACCATGGACTTGTCGAACCCGGCCTCGACCAGCGGGTGACGAACCTGGTGCTCGCTGGCAGCCGCCAAACCAGGCCGATGCTCGCGCAGATCATCCACGATCGTGCCATCCGCGACCCAGGCGAAGCCCTCGCGGGCGGCCGCCAGTCGCGCCAGGTCAAACAACTCGGTCTTGCAGTGGTAGCAGCGGTCACCGGCGTTCGCGCGGTAAGCTTCCCTTTCAAGCTCGTGCGAATCCGCGAGGATGTGCCGGGCACCGAGCGCCGCCGCCACCGCCACCGCCCCATCCCGTTCAGATTCCACCAGGGTCGCGCTGGCGGCTGTGAAGGCCGCCGCTCGGGTGCCCAAAACCTCCACGGCGACCGCGAGGAGCAGGCAGGAATCAACCCCGCCCGAAAAGGCCACGAGGACCGAGCCCATGTCCGCCAGGATGGCGCGAAGGGATCCCTCCGCGGTGGGTACGCACGGGGTCATGAGAAAATCGCGCGGGCGGCGTCGATGCCCAACACGTGCGCATCCACACGAACCGTGACCGTACTTCCACACGTTGGATCAGCTAGATCTACCAATACACCGTTCGCGAGGTCCCTGCCCGCCGCATCCCGAACGATTCGGACGAGGGGACGATTGGCCAGCGCCGGGTCGCTCTGGGTGTGCACCACGATGCCCACTTCCCCGGTGTTCAGCAGGAGCGCCGTGCCCAACGGATAGCGACCGATCACCAACGCAAAAAGGCTCAGCAGTTCCGGGTCGAAGCCAATCCCGCTGGCCTCCCCCATCTGCGCCAGGGCCTCGTCGGCAAGCAGCCCCGGACTGTCGCCATGGGCGGTCGTGAGCGCATCGAACGCGACCGCAATCGCGACGAGACGCGCGAAGAGGTGAGGCGGAGAGTCGAGCGGCAGGTGCGGAGGCCCGGTACGGTCGAACCCGGCGCGAACATCAAACAGGGCCAGCATCCGGCGCGCGCGCGAAAGGGAGAGGCGGGGACCCTGGATCATCGACACGACCAAGCTGAGGATATCGTCGGCGTCGGCGTCGGCGGGTAGCGTGGCCGCCAAGAGCGCGGCCAGCCCGAGCTCGACCAAAAGGACGCGCGGGAGCCCAAGCCGTGCCCCGAGCGCCATCGCCAGGATCATGCTGTGCACCGGATGGCGGATCTCGTAGTCCACATCCGCCTTGAGGCAGGTGAGCGCGAGGTGCATGCGGATGTCCGTGTCCGCCAGATCGGCGAGCGCCTGCACAGACCGGAAAACGGCCGGAGGAATGCGCGTTAGCACGCCTTCGGCCAACGCCGTGTGCACCGCGAGGTTTGCCCGGATGTAGGCCTGAAGCGACTCGGACGCGGCGAGCCGGACGGCGTCTCCCGGGCCGCCCACCATCCCGGAGATCAGCACCCGAGGGCCGATTAACTGCAGCGGAGACACGGCCCCGCCATCGATCAGGCTCTGAACGGCGGCACGAGACTTCCCGGGAACCGCATCGTGAATCGCGCTGAACAGGGCGAGCAGTTGGCCCGGCGAAACCGGACCTGAAATTGCGAAGCCACCGGCATCCACCTTACGAAGCATCGCTGCCAACGGCAGCAGCTGCGTACGATTCTCCCGGTTTAGCCGTTGGGGGATGTTGTTCACCACCAGCACGCCCGCCACATCCACCTCCACGCGGGCGTCCATGGAGTCGGCCGACAGCTTCGTGAGATCGCGGGCGCTCCACCCGATGAGCCTGGACACGGCCTGGTTGGACACGTCGTGAATGCGGATGGCACGGGTAATGGCGCCGAGATGGCGCGAAAGAAGACGGGAATCGGGCATGCCTCCGCTCATCGCTGAACCTGCATCAACGCATCGACCTCGGCGGCAAGCGCGGGAACGAGGCGGGCCGCCCGGGTCATGGCGGTGCGCGCAGCGTCGGAATTCACCGCCCGCATGCCATGCAGTGCGAAGCGAGGCAACTGCGGGTGGCGGGCCGGGTGCGCGCCCTGCGCCAGGGCGGACAGGAGAGGAAGCGACTGTGCACCATGAATTCTACCGATCGCAATGCAAAGTGCGCGCAGTTCGGCGTCGCTGGCCGACCCGACCTCTGTGCTGTCGATCCGCGTTTCAAGCAGGGGGAACGCACCCACGTCGCGGTACGCGACACAGTAGCGGAGCGCCTCCACCCGCACCCGTTCGGTGGAATCGCCAAGCGCCGTGCGGACGGCCTCGCGGATCCGGGGCGTTTGATATTGGCGAAGGGCGACCAGTGCGGCCTCGCGCACCTCCTCGGTGGCATCGCCCACATGCCCAAGCAGCGGCTCGATGAGCCGGGGATCGCTGTGACGCGCGGCCATCATCAGGCCCAACAGGATGCCGCCGCGCTCGGAAAGGGCCATGAAGCGGGTCGCAAGTTCTACCGCCGCAACCGATTCGGCAACGCAGCGAAGCAGCAGCGTGTCGGCGAGAACCCGAGTCGCCCAGACCGGCAAAACATCGGCGAGGGTGACCGCTTCGGCCTCCCCGGGCAGCAGGTTGAACAGGGTGAAGGCCAAGCCAGTCACCTCTTTCTGTTCGCTCGTGGCGAACAGCCTCACCAGGCGACCCCGAGTAGGCTCCTGAGCCAGCATGCCCGAAGCGGCCCGGACGATGTCGCGATGCGCCAGATTGGGCGTAAGGTCCTCATCGAGCAGCTCCGCCGTTCGCAGGATGAGCGCGCTGGTCCCCCGTTGGACGAGCGCCGCATTGACCACGAAGGTGAACCATGCTTCGCCGATCATTCGGGCTCGGTCGGACTCCACCGCCGCGTTGATGCAGGTGGCGAGCAGACCCACCACGTCGGAGGTCGCCATGTCGCGATCTTCCCGCAAGGCCTGAAGCTCGCCGGCCAGCTGCGAACTAAAATTGCCTTCAAGCCGAACTCGGGCATCCTCCCTGCCTACCGTCCGAAACTCCACAGTGTCCTTGACCCCCAAGAAAACGGCGAGCTCGTCCTGACGCAACCGCGCCAGCTCGCCATCGGCGGACCCTTTTGCCTGGGCGTTCAGTTCGAGGACCAACCCAGCCAATTCACGAACGATCGGGCTGTCACCCACCTCCTCGTTCTCGCGATCAGCCAGGGCATCCATGACATCGAAATAGACGTGCGCGAAGTCGGCGTGCCAAACCGCAGCGGAGAGGTCCTCGTCTTCGTCCCCCATGGTTCCCCAGGGAGTCAGCAGCAAGCGTCCCATCGCCGCGAGTTCTTCGTCCGCCGCACCCACCTCGATGTAGAACCGACGCAACCCAGCGGAAAAGAGTGACTCGACCACGTCTCCCCGGCTGTCGGTCGCCTCGAGCACGACGAAGTTCCCGAGCTGAATGCCGGCCGGCGACACCACGAGAATCAACACGGGCAGTTCCTCGAGAGCTTCCCGCACACCCCGTAGAAACGCAAGATGAAACCGGGCATGTGCCGCGTTCATTTCGGTGGCGGCGCTACCCAAGTACATGCGTTCCGCCTTGGCACCACGCACAAGGGCCAGGAAGGCTTCGCGAAGCCGGGCCGAGGCGGCCGCCTCGGCACGCGTGCTGACTTCGTTCGTCTGGTCGCCGTCCTCACCCGCCATGTCGCACAACCTATTCCGGATCAGAATACGATGGGCGGGATGAGCCACAGTCTGCTGGGTGAGATCTGCATCTCGTTGGGCCTCCTCACTCCTGAGGACCAGGCAAGGGTGCTTGCACAGATGGCAACCCCAGAATCCATGGGATTGCCGTTCGGGGAAGTCGCTCTTCAACTCGGATTGATGGATGACGCGAGCCTGAGCCGTGCGCTCGCGCAGCAATTCAGGTTGAATCTGGTGCCCGACGATCGGGTGGACAAGCTTCAGATCTCCCCCGAGGTGCTGGCGCTGGTGAATCCGCAGTTGATGCGCGAAAGGCTGTTGGTGCCCACGTTTCTGGAACCCGAGAAGCGGGTCCTCTCGCTTCTGACCGCCGACCCCACCGACATTCCCGCGCTACGGCAGGTGCAAGCCGCCACCCAGGCCTCGCGTCTGCGTCTGTTCATCGCCTCGCGCAGCGCACTGCAGCGGCTTGTGGAACGCCTGGTGCCTCAGTCGACCGCTGCGGGCAGCAAGGAGGGGTCGCTCGCTCGCATCTCAGACCTGAGGGAAGTGAACCCCGCCCTCACGCTCACGATCCTCGTCGAACCCGACGCAGCGATGGCCGCGACGATGCGTCAGCTCGACGCCCTGGAAGGTGGGGAAGCCGAAGTCGTGGCCGATCCCGAAGCCGTGGGGGCGATGCTCAGTCAAGACCGCCCCGTGCGCGTTTTCTACCGGCGCGTCCATGCCCGCCAGTTGGAACCTTTCCTGACTTCATGGCGCCGGGCGTGCGCGGGGCTGAGGCTCTGTCCGCTCGATTCTTTCGGTCTCACCGGGCGAAGCGCCGTGGCCGACGACCGCGCACGCGCGTTCTTCCTCCAGCTCACCGAGTTTCTTCTCCTCGCGGGGGAAGGGCGCCAGATGGAAGCGCGGGCACGGGTGCGGCGTGTCACGCGGCTAGCCAATGCCCTGGCTGAAGAAATGGATTTGCGACCGGAAGATCGCGACGCTGTGAATATCGCCGCACTTTTCGCCGACATTGATGAACTTAGCCTCATCTCCGGCATGATGGACAGCCGCGACGAAGGTCGCCGCTTCGCCCTCGCCATGACCGTCTTGCGACAGTTCGACCCACCGTGGGACATGGAAGGCCTGTTCGCCGGCGTAGAACGCCGACTTCAGGCGCAGGAGGGGCCGGGACGCGACATGCGGGTGGAAGTCCTGTACACCGCGCGCTCAGCGGTGCGCGCCTCGGTTGTGGATGGGGGCGACCCCGTGGAAGCTCTCGGCGCGGATGCCACACGCCACGACGCACGGGTGCTGCGCAGCCTCGCTCATGTGCTGCGCCGTCAGGGCCTTCGCCATCAGGTAGCCGCAGGTGGCGGCGCCAGTTCCTCGGTGATCCTCGCGGAGAGGGAAGCCGCGGTGCTCACCGTGCTTGAATCCCGCCTGAGCGCGGCGGGCTTCGATGTGCTGGTCGCCGCAGATGGCGAACAAGCCGCTCAACTGGCTCGAAACCTCGTGCCCGCAGCCATCGTCGCCAACCTCCGGCTGCCGAAGAAAGATGGGCTCTCCCTGCTGCTGGAACTGCGGCGCAACGACCTCACCCGAAACATCCCGGTCCTGCTCCTCACCGACAAGGGCGGCGGCCCGAAAGACGTGGCTCGAGGCTTGGAAGCCGGCGCCGAGGATGTCCTGGAAAAGCCCATCCATCCGGACGTGGTCGTCGCCAAATTGCGGAGGGCTCTCGCCCGACGACCCACATCCAGCGTGGGCATCACAGGCACGCTGAGCGATCTGAGCCTGGTGGACCTCCTCCAGACCCTCACGTTGGGGGGAAAGACCGCGCTGGTTTTGGTCACGGGCACCCCCGACCCGGGCACCGTGCAGGTGCGGGGTGGGCAAATCGTGGCGGCGCAGCATGGGCGGCGCACCGGGGAAGAAGCTCTGTACTCCCTCGCCGTACTCGGCGATGGCCGGTTCGAGGTTCGGTTTGAGGATGGCGGCGCTGACAACATCCACGGGCAGGCCGAGTCCCTGCTTCTGGAAGCCCTGCGGCGCAGGGACGAAGCGCGACACGCACTGGAGTAGGTTCGGACCGGCGGCCAACAGGATAGGTGGCGGACCATGCCCAGCCTCCTCGATCTCATCCGTTGGAAGCCGCTGCCCGTCGGCAGCCCGGCGACCCTGCTGTCCCTCACGGCCGACGACGGCACGTGGATCAAGCTGCCCGACTTCAAGGGAAACCTTCATGTGATGCTCGTGTTCATGCGCTCGCTCAACGAGGGCACGGGCGAATGGCTCCAGCGCCTGGATCGGGAGCGCAGCCGCTTTGAGGCCCTCGATTGTGCCTTGTTCGGCGTACACACGTCTCGAACCGATGCGCTCCGGGCGTGGCGGCAGCAGCTCGGCGTGGAAACATTCTTGCTCTACGACCCGTTCGCGATGGCAGCGCGCGGATACCGCGCCTCGGGTCGACTGCGGGCATCCTGCCGCGATCAGGTCGTCATTATCGGAAAAGACGGCACCGTGCGGTTCAACGAGCGATCCCTCCCGGGAGTGGACCGCCTGCTGGACATCGTGTCGGGCATCGAAGGCCGGGAACCGCCTCCCCCCGCCGGGCCAGCCCCTTCCACCAACAGCCACGGCGATGGCCAGCTTCGCACCCCCGGTGCCCCCTCGGCCGGCGTGAAAGACGTGACCAGCACGGAAGCTCTCGCGCTGCTGAATGAGGCGGATTCTCCCTACATTCTGGTCGATGTTCGCACTCTGAAGGAGTTCTCGGGGGGCCGGTCCCCCCTGGCGCGGCACATCCCGGTCGACGAGCTTCCCCACCGCTACGCCGAGCTTGCCCAGACCACGCACCTGATCTTTGTCTGTCAGGGTGGGGGCCGGAGCGCGTCGGCGGCCGAGTTCATGACCAGCATCGGCGCCACTCACATCCACAACGTGCTCGGCGGCATGTCGGAATGGGTGGGAGAGAACGTGTCAGGACCTCGCTGAGCGCTTGCGCGGAACGGTACCGGGTCGTTACCCTCCCTGCCGCATGAACGCACCCGGCTCCGCCTCGACCTCCCATTGCCCTTATTGCAAAGGCACCGTGTCTGCCGACCTGATCCGGTGCGGTGGGAATTGCCCGCACTGCCTGCTGGAAATTCCCGGAGAAGAGGCGCCCACGGATCCCGGACTTCAGGCGCGCATGCGCCAGAAAGCCGAGGCGATGCAGCAAGCCAAGCGGGGGCAGTCGCGCAACATGCTGCTGGCCTTGGCCGGCGTATGCGTGGCCGCGGCGCTGGGTGGCGCAGGCTGGTGGCAGATGCAACAGGATGCTGAGGCTCTGGTGTATGAGCTAGACGACGCCTACATGGCACCCAAGGATGGCATGATCGCCGCGGCGGTGGCTCCACCGCCCCCGGTTGCAGCCGCAGCCGCCGTGGCGACCGCGCCCACCCGAAATGCCAAGTCTGGGTCCAAGAGCCCAACTCGCAACGAGACAGACTTTTTCGCCGGGGAAGGCGGCGAGAATGTCGCGTCGGCAAAGGAGTCCGGAACCGTCTCGACCAGCCTCAAATATGTGCCGAGTCGTCCCATGGAAGACATCAAGGTCGGGCTAGGTGCAGGAACGCCGATCCTCTCGCCCCTCGGCGGGGTCGACATCGCCATCAAGCGCAAAAGCAGCGCGGTGCTGGAGACCGACGACGAGATCACGGTGATGGCCAAGAGGGTCACCGGGGCGTACCAGCCGCAGATCGACACTTGCGCACAGCAGCAGCTCAAGGAGAATCCCGCCTTTGCCGGTGCATGGCGAGTGACCTTCACGATTGGTACCGAGGGAACCATCTTTGCCCTGAAGATTAAGGGCCTCGACGAAAGCAAAGAGGCGTTCGAGGCGTGCATCAAGCGCAATGTCAGCTCCTGGCGCTTCGAACGCATCGCCAAGGAGTTCCCCGTGGCAAAGACCTACCGTTTCGCCCCGCAATAGAGCGACTCCAGCCGCCGGTGGGGCCGCTCTGCGGCTGGGCGGGATGGGGACAGCGACACGCCAGGCCGGAAAGCAAAGCTTGGAGGCCGGAGGAAATGGCGCGTTAGGGGAAGGGGCGGCGAGCCCCTTCCCCCTTTTGATTAAAGAGCGGGTCCAGCCGGAACACGAGCGCATCCTCGCCATCCGCGTAGTAGCGAGGACGGCGTCCCACCGGCATCCAGCCCAGGCGTGAGTACAACCCGCAGGCTGCTTCGTTGTCGGCGCGCACCTCCAACCAGCCGGCCGAGGCGCGCCCGCGGCACCGGTCCAGAAGAGCGGCATGAAGCAACGAGCCGAGCCCAGCACGCCGGGCAGCAGGTGCCACCGCAATCTGGAGCAAGTGCAGTTCGTCGAACACCACCCACGCACACACAAAACCCTGAAGCGGTTGTCCAAGGCCAAGAAAAAGTCCTCCAGGCCTGCCGAACTCCTCTTCGATCATCCCCCTTGTCCACGCATCCACGCCGAGGGACGCCCCCTCGAGTTCGACCAGTCGGTCAAGGTCGGCGGCGCCGAGGTCGCGCACGTCCATCATGGTACGGGACAAAGGGGCTGGCCGCCCCTTCCACTCACGCGCCGGGCGTATCGCTGTCCCCTTCCCGCCCAGCCGCAGATCGACCCCAAGGGGCCTGCCCAATGGTGCCCGGACGTTTCATGGACTTGGGAGGCGCAGAAAGCGCCATGCGTAAAGATCACTTCGCGCCCCTCGGCTCCCGGATGGTCGCCCGCTGGCGAACCCCAGCCACCCACACGTCGTAGCGGGCCAGCCAGGCGAGCCGCTCGGCCTCGACCTCCGGGGCTTCGGGCAACGGCACGCTACGCACGACACAGTTCTCGACCACGAGCCGACTGTAAACAAAGCCAAGGAAAGCCGCCTCATCCATGCCCCACGCCTCGAGGGCGGCAAGACCATCGTCAGGGCGCGGCCACTGGGTGAGAAATGCGTGAGCACGAGCCCGCACCTCAGCATTGTTCGGACTGAACACAGACGTGTCACCCGCCAGCTGCCGCACCGCGGCGATGTCCCGAAGCCGCTCGGCCACGGGGCCCGCGTCGGCTGCGAACGAGGGTAAAGGGCTGCGATCGTGGCCGATAAAAAACAACTCGAAGGCGACATCGCTCTGGGTAACGATGCGATCGCCCACTACGAACAGCACCCTCTCGACGGGGTTTGCAATCGCGAGGACCACGAACAACATCCACATACCCGGTCGGTTAACCAGCCGACCGATGATTGAAGTCCGCGGCCTGAGGAAGGCCTATGGTTCCCGCCTCGTCCTGGACGATGTGACGTTTTCCGTCCCCAAAGGCGAAATCATGGGCTTTCTGGGCCCAAACGGTGCCGGCAAGACCACCACCATGCGCATCCTCACCGGGTTCATCCCGGCCACGGAGGGCGAGGTTCTCGTGGCCGGCTTTGATGTGTTCGACGAGCCCTACGCCGTGCGCGAACGGGTGGGATATCTGCCGGAAACACCTCCACTCTACCCCGAACTCAGCGTCGGTTCCTACCTGCAGTTCTGCGCCGAGCTCCGGTCCATTCCCCGCGCGATTCGCTCCGTGCGAATCGGCGAAACGATGGAACGTGTCGGGTTGCGCGGCTGGGAGGGGCGCTTGCTCGGCTCGCTCTCCAAAGGCTACCGGCAGCGCGTGGGCTTCGCTCAGGCGATCCTCCACGATCCGCCGGTGCTCATCCTCGACGAGCCCACCTCCGGACTCGACCCCGCCCAGGTCGGAGGGATTCGCGACTTGATCCTCTCCCTGGCGGGCACGCACACCGTGATCCTCAGCACACACATCCTCTCCGAAGTCGAAGCGCTATGCCCCCGTGCCGTGGTCATCAACCGGGGCAAGCTGGTGGCGAACGGCACCATCGCCGAGCTCCGCGCCTCCGCCCCCGGCGGCGCCTGGACCTACGTCGAGGTTCGCGGAATCGCTGGTCCGCAGCTCGGAAAGCTGCCGGGGGTCGAAGTGGTGGAACCGATGGGTAATGTGGATGGATGGGAGGCCTGGAGGGTGCGCGCCTCGGGCGACCCCCGCGAGATGCTGGCCGCGAACGCCGCCGCAGGGTCGTGGCAGCTTCGCGCCCTGGAACGCCGCATGCCCACCCTTGAAGATGCGTTCATCGCGATCGTGGGTCGGGAAGGAGAAGCCTCATGACCGCCGTCTTCACCATCTGGAAGAAGGAGATGCGCGTGTACGCCGTAAACCCCACGGCCTACGCATTCCTCGCCGTATTCATGTTTCTAAGCGGATTATTCTTCTACCTCGGCATTACGCTTACCGGGGAAGCGAGCCTGCGTGTCCTCTCCAGCAACCTCGCGATCGCCGAGCTCTTCATCCTCCCGATGTTGACCATGCGCCACTTCGCGGAAGAACGTCGGCAGGGCACCCTCGAGATGCTGCTGACCTCGCCCATCTCGCCGTTCGCCATGGTGATCGGCAAATGGTTGGCTTCGCTTACGCTCTGCCTCCTGATGTTCGTGGGCACCGGTGTGCTCCCCTTGATCCTCGCCTACTACGGCGATCCAGACTGGGGAGTGGTCACCACCACCTACCTGGGGTTGTTCCTTGCGGCCGGCGCATTCTGCGCAGCCGGCCTGTTCACCTCATCGCTCTGGGACGACCAGCTGGCCGCGGGGCTCAGCGGAATCCTGATCCTGCTGCCCTTCTGGCTTGTCTCCCGCGCGGAAGCGCTGGTAGGAGACGAGTGGGGCGCCCGCCTGCAGCCCTTCGGCGTGCTTCTCCATCTCGACTCGTTCGGCCGCGGGATCCTCGACAGCGCCGACATCTACTATTTCCTCGCGATGGCCTTCTGCTTCCTGTTCCTCACCACCCGTTCGCTTGAGTCGCGTCGATGGCGCTAAAACAATCACAACGGCGGTTGGCGGCGGGAAGCAACGCGCTGCTCGTAAGCGCGTTCGTCCTCGCTTGTGCCTGCGTGGGGTACCTTCTGGCCGACCTTCGACGCGTGCGCGCCGACCTGAGCGCCGACCAGGGCTCCGTGCTCCTGGCCGACACTCGCACCAAGCTCGCCCTGCTGGATCAAGGGGGGGCCCGCGTGACGGTCACGGCGTTCAGCGGCCAGCGGGGGAAAAAGGAGACCTACTTCAAGGACCGCGCCCTCGAGGATTTGCTGGAGGAGCTGGACTACAACTCCCAGATGGTCGACGTGCACCTCATCGATTTCGACAAAGACCGCCTTACGGCCGAGAAGCTCGGGGTCACCGACTACAGCACCGTCGTGGTGCAGCGCGGCGCGGCGCGGGTCGACATCAAGGACCGCGAGCTGTTCAAGCGCGTGGGGAAAGCCGAAGCGCGCCACTTGGAATTCCTGGGGGAACAGGCGGTAAACCGTGCGTTCTCGCAGCTGATGGCGGAAAACAAGCGCGTCGTGTACGCGCTGGTGGGCCACGGCGAGCTCGATCCCGAAAACCACGACCTCGGAGGTCTCTCTGAAGCGGCCGCGGTGCTCGCGCAGGACGACTACGAGCTCAAGCGACTCGACTTCATGCGCCAGCGCGACATGGCGGTTCCCCGGGTGCCAGACGACGCCGCGGCCGTAGCCGTATTGCGCCCCAAGGTGCCCATCCCCGCCCTGGAGGAGGATCTGCTCCTCGCCTACCTGAGCGGGGGCGGCGCGGTCCTGTTGGCGGTAGACCCCGACTCTCCAGTGCCGAACCTGTTCGCGCGGTTGGGCGTGGCGGTGCCGAGCGGTCGGGTTCTCGACAAGCTGCTGGTTTTCCCCTACCCCGATCGCCCTGTGCCGCGGTACAAGTCCCACCCGATCACCAAGGATCTCGCTGAAGACAGCCTGGTCACGGTGCTCAGCGGCATCGCGCCGGTCCAAACCTCCGTGCCCGCGATGGAGGGCGTGCGCAGCACCATCGTGTTGGAGACCAGTCGCGATGGCTGGATCGACAGGGGCGGCGAGATCAAGAACGGCCAGGCGCAGTTCGAACCCGACATCGACGGCGCGGGTCCGGCCACCATGGCGGTCGCGCTCGACGTGTCGCGCGACTCCGGGCTGGTCACCAACGGGGCAGCCCGCGTGCTGCTGGTCGGCGATGCCGACGTGTTCACAAACTCGCTGCTCGGCGAAGGACCAGGAAATGCCAGCTTTATTCTCAACAGCTTTCGCTGGCTGGTGGGCGATGAAGAACGGATCTCCGTCGTGGGGCGCCCGGCTTCGGTGCGAAGGCTGGCGCTGACGGCCGAAGATGGCGAGCAGATTCGCTGGCTCGCGATCGGCATCGGTCCGATGTCGGTGCTGCTCCTTGGCGCGGCCGTGTGGGCCTCTCGGCGGGGGGCGTAGCCATGAAGCCGTTCCGCAGCACCCTGATCGCGCTGGTGGCCCTGCTCTTGCTGGTCGCTGGCTACTTTTCGCTGAAGCCGACCGAGCTCACGCCGCTGCAACGCAAGGCTGAACTCAAGAAAGTCGAGGGCGTGGCCCTGTTCACGTTCGAAAAGGCCGACCTCCTGAGGATCGATGTCACCCGGCCCGACGGCACCATCTCGCTGGTCGAACGCCCCGACAGCTGGTGGATCGAAGGCACCGAGATGCGCGCCAGCCGGCAGATGGTGAACCGGGTCAAACACCAGCTTCACGACCTCGTTTCCCGCGCCTCGGTGGTGGACGAAGCCGACGAGGGCGCTCTCTACGGCCTCGGCCCCAACGCGATCCATGTGAAGCTAACGCTGAGGGACGGGCAAGTCCTCGACTTCGACGCCGGAGATCCCAATCCTTCGGGCGTCAGCTTCTACATCCAACGCACGGGCGACGAAGCGATCTTCACCGTGAAGAAGTCCGCGGTCGACTACTACTCCCTGGAGCTCAACGAGTTCCGCGAGCGGCGCTTCGCCAGCTTCGACTCGAAGGATGTGGATGGCATTGCCGCCGTTCTACCTGGAGGAAAGCGGCTCAAGATTCAGCGTGCCGGCGAACGGTTCTGGGATCTGCTGGAACCCGTGGCCTTTGCGGCTGCCGACATGGAAGTGCGCGGCCTGCTCGGCCGAGTGAGCGCGATGAAGGCCATCCGCTTTGTCGAGAGCACACCTGCGGATGTGGACACCTTCGGCCTTGCCGCACCACGCGCCACCATCACCATCACGTTCTCGGGTGGCCGGGAGCCCCTCGGTCTGGAGCTCGGCAAAGACTCCGGCGAGAAGGATGGCGAATACCCCTTGGCCTACGCGCGGCTGGTGGGCGAACCGTTTGTGTACCTCGTGCGCGACGTGTTCCTCGACGACTACCTGCGCGATCCCGCCGAGTTCCGCCTCCGGCAGTTCGCAAGGATGGACCAGAACAAGCTCACCTCGCTCACCAGCGAGTTTTTCCCTCTCGACCCCGATGATGCCGCGCTCGCCGGCAGCGTGACCGTGCTTCACGCGGCCGACGAATGGCAGTGGAACGATGGCGTCATCGTCCCGGGCAGCACCCCGCGCCGCGTGGCGGGCAGGGCCGCCGACATCGAGAGCGACGAGTTCGTGACCTCGACCGTGACATCCGACGCCGACTACGGTTTTGACCACCCGATTGCCCGCGTGGCGATGGTGGACGCCGACGCCCGCACCGCCACAATCGTGCTGGGGAAGGCGGCCGCCCCCAAGGTGGATGAAGAAGGGCGAGAGCACGCCCGATGGTACGCACGCCACATGGGGCACCCCGAGGTGTACATCGTGGAAGATGGACTCATCGATGTGCTGAAGGACCTGCATCGCGAACATGGACGCCACGCTCGCGGGGAGGCCGAAGAGGAGGAGCGTAAGGCGAGGATCGATGCCGAGACACGCGCGGAGCGGGAACGGGAGCGCCAGGAGCGTATCGAAAAACGGAAACAGGAATCACCGAAAACGGGAAGCGCACCATGATCCTGGCCGCGCTGCTCTCCGCCTGTTCTACAACGACCGAACCGGTAGCGACTTCGTCCACGTCGCCCGCCTTCACCCTCGCCTATCAGGGCGCGGTGGATGGCGAGATCGAACCCTGTGGCTGACCCAAGCACCCCCAGGGCGGTCTGTCCCGGAGAAACTCAGTTCTGGCCACGTTCCCTCGCGGTGACCTGCTTGTGGTGGATGCGGGGCACGCGTTCCGGCGCAGCCACACCCTCGGCGAAGACGAGCGGCTGGAGAAAGAGGCCAAAGCCCAGCTGATCGCCGAGGCGTTCGCCCTGGGCGGCATCGACGCCATGCTCCCCGGTCGAGGCGACTTTGCGTTGGGTCGGGCCTTTGTCGAGCAGAACGGTGCCGCCCATTCGCTGCCTTACGTCGTGAGCAACATGGACTGTGCCGACCCGCTCCCCTGGCCCACGGTCCGGGAGTTCGAAAAGGGTGGAGTAAAAATCAAGGTTTTCGGGATCGCTAGCCCGAGCCTCAAGCTTGAGGGATGCACGGTTCGGGATCCCGGCCAAGTGCTCGAATCGGTCATCCGAGACGACGTGGTTGTCGTCGTGCTGGCCGACCTCGAACGCGGGAGGGACTTGGACCTCGCCAAGCGCGCGACCGGCGTTGACTTCATGGTGCGCAGCGACTCCATCGAAGGTCTGCTCAACCCCGCACCGATGGCTAACGGTGGGCTCGCGCTCAGCTCCGGCTCCCGGGGCCGCCTGCTCGGACTCCTCGATGTGGCGCTGACTCCGGGCGCAATCAGCTGGCGGGATTCCGGTGAAGGGGCGTCCCACGCTTCCGACGTCGATGCCGCCGATGCCAAGCTGAAGGATCTCGCGGCTCGCAAGGCCGCGGCAGACAACCCGAAGTCGATCGAACGGCTCACCCGCCAAGAAGAATTTTGGACGGGCAAGGCGGCCACAGCCCGGGCGGCGCTCGAAGCTTCGCTGGCGGTACCGGGGCTCCACGGCACCGTCCGGAACCAGCTGCGCTCCCTGGGAACGGAGGCCGGCGAACACGCCCCAACCCAGGCCCTCGTCGCCGCATTCAAGGCCGCCTTCACCGGAAACCCGGGAACCGACGCTACCGGCGAGCCGGCCCAAACGGACGCCACGCCCCTTCCCACGGCGGGCGGCATCGTCGGGATGGGCCCCTTCGTAGGCAACGCCATTTGTCAGGGCTGTCACGTCGAGGCGTATCGCCAGTGGTCCACCACCGGGCACGCACGAGCTTATGCGGCCTTGGTGGCAGATGAACGGCAGTTCGACCGCGATTGCTTCGGCTGCCATGTCACGGGGGCCAAGAGCGAGGAGGGTCCGCACGACCCGCGCGACCTGCACGGGCTGGCCGATGTCGGCTGTGAAAGTTGCCACGGAGCGGGTCGCGATCATGTGGCGCAGCCGACTGCCGCACACATGGTGCGCTCGCCGCCGACCACCCAGTGCATCCAATGCCACGATTCGCGGCAGGATGGCGGCCGTTTTAACGAAGCCACCTACCGGCTTCGCGTGCAGCATTGATCGCACCGTGAACGTTCTTGCCATTGAAACCAGCTGTGACGAGACCGCCGTGGCCGTGGTGAGGCATGAGCAGGGCCGCACCCGCATCCTCGCAGACGTCGTGCACTCCCAGGCGATGCACGCACGCTACGGCGGGGTCGTGCCCGAGATCGCGTCGCGTGCGCACGCCGAACAGATGGTGCCGACCGTGCGCGCCGCGCTCATGGAGGCCGGGTTGGACCGACCTGATCTCGTGGCGGCCACCGCCGGTCCGGGGCTCATCGGCGCGGTGCTGGTGGGGCTCTCGTTCGGCAAGGCGGCGGCCGTCGGCTGGGGGGTGCCGTATTTTGGCGTGAACCACCTGGAAGGCCACCTGCTGAGCGCCCAGCTCGACGACCCCTCCCCGGTCTTTCCCTTCCTCTCCCTGGTGATCTCCGGCGGTCATACGACACTCTATGAAGCCAGGAAGATGGCAGACTACCGGGCGGTGTGCGCAACCACAGACGACGCCGTGGGCGAGGCTTTCGACAAGGTCGCAAGGATGCTCGGTCTGGGCTACCCCGGCGGTCCGGCCATCGAAGCTCTGGCGAAGTCAGGCAACCCGCGCGCGGTGGCGTTTCCGCTTCCCCGCCCCGCTGCTCGGCCGATGGACCTGAGCTTCTCCGGCCTGAAAACCGCCGTCCGCACATGGATTGACCGCCACCCGGAGACCTCCCCGGCGGATGTCGCGGCCTCCTTTCAAGACACGGTCGCGCGCTACCTGGTGGACCGGGTGAAGCAGGGGGTCGCCCAAACGGGTCTGAGGCGGCTCGCCATCGGGGGCGGCGCCGCAGCCAACGAACACATTCGCCGGGCCCTGGTCGATACAGGCTTGGAGGTTTTCTTGCCGCCGAAATCTCGTTGCACCGACAACGCCGCAATGATCGGCCATGTGGCCGCGGCCCGGTGGGCCCAAGGCGAGGCACCGTGGCCGCTCGACCGCTCGGCCCGCGCCCGATGGGAGGTCGGCGCATGACGTTCACCCTGCACCCCGCGCAGCGACTTCGAGACCTCGAGGGCCGCGCGCGCCGTCGCTTCGGGCAAAACTTCCTCGTTTCAGACGCGCTGGCTGATACGATTGTACTGCGGGCCGGCGTGCGCCCCGGAGAACGGGTCCTGGAGATCGGGCCGGGCCTGGGTGTCCTCACGGCTTCGCTCGCTCGCGCGGGTGCCACCATCGTCGCGATCGAGCTGGACCGCGACCTCGCCGCGGCCCTGCCCGAGGTCGTGCCCGACGTGGAGCTCATCCAGGGGGATGCCCTCCGGATCGCTCTTCCCACCGTAGACCGCGTGGTGGCCAACCTCCCCTACAACATCGCCACGCCGCTCTGCCTGCGCCTGCTGGGCCTGCGGGTGCCGATGGCGTTGATGTTTCAGCGCGAGGTCGCCGACCGCATCGAATCCGATAGCGGATCGAAGGTTTACGGCTCGCTGTCCGTGCAAATTCAGGCGCGAGCTGCGGTGGAACGATTGGTCTCCCTGCCGCCAGGCGCCTTCCATCCGGCACCCAAGGTCCACAGCGCGGTCGTGGGGTTCACGCCGCATTCGAGCCCAGACTTTGGCGGCCCGACTGGCGAAGGCTTCGACCGCATCGTTCGCCTCGGCTTCTCGGCCCGGCGAAAGACCCTGACCAACGCCTTCGGCTCCAGTCTCGGTCGCGAAGGGGCCATGGCCCTGTGTGTGGCAGCCGGCATCGACCCCGGTGCCCGGGCCGAGCAAGTCAACCTCGCCGGTTGGCGACGCATCGCTGCGGCCGCCCCGGGATTCGAGGGCGCATAAAGTCACCTGCTGAGTTTTGCGAAAAGGGGGCCAGTGCGCTACTGGCACCACCACCCCATGCGCATCACCTCCTGCGGAATCACGGATGTTGGCGTAAAGCGAACGAACAACGAGGATAACTACCTCATCAATGACGAGCTGTCGTTGTTCGTCGTCTGCGATGGTATGGGCGGACACGCCGGCGGCGAATTCGCCAGTGCCATCGCGGTGAATACCGTAGAAGAAGTCCTTTCGGGGCCGGTCACGACGCCGGAGGTCGAAGCCGCCCGCGCCGAGGGTGATGTGGAGTTCGCGCGCGAACGGCTTCGGTATGCCGTGCGACTCGCGGGCAAGCGGATCTTCGAAAAGGCCGCTGCCGAGCCCGAGTACCAAGGCATGGGCACCACTTGTCTCGTGCTGCTCTTCGACCGCAACAACGCCTATGTCGCCCATGTGGGCGATAGCCGGGGCTACCTCGTTCGCGACGGGCGGATCGAACAGCTCACCGAGGACCACTCGCTGGTGAACGAACGCATCCGGGCCGGGTTGCTCACGCCCGATCAGGCCAAGACCCACAAGCTGAAGAACGTAATCACGCGCTCCTTAGGCTACCTTGAAGACGTAGATGTCGACATTCAGGTGCGAGCGATCCGCCGCGGTGACAAGTTCGTCCTGTGCAGCGATGGGCTCTCCAACCTCGTGGAACCTGCAGACCTGGGTGAATCGGTCCGCTCGATGTCCCCGCAGGAAGCGTGCCGGCACCTGGTAAAGCTCGCGTGCGACCGTGGCGGGGACGACAACATCACCACCGTCATCGCTCGGGTCGATGAGGTGAGCTGACGGTCGGCGGGGGTCACCGCCGAACACGTCGGTTCAGTACATCTCCATCCAGCCGACCATGGCCGTTCCTGCAAAGGCGTCGGTCACGGAATCGATGACGACGAGGTCGGTTCCGGCGGCGTAGTAGAGCTTGCCGTTGCTGCCTACGGCCACGTTCGACACAAACCCGGTGGCGGCGATGTAGTCGTCGTCCGCTGTGGTGGCCGCGCCATCGCCGGTCGTATCCAGCCCTGGGCCGCAATCCTCATAGTTCAAGCCGTAGATTCGGCCCTCCCCCTGCGTACACACGTCCGCGTTCGGCGTGTAGGTCGCAAAGTACACGTTGCCCCCGTACACGAGGGGATCGCTGGTCAGCCTCTCTCCCGATTCAAGTTGGTAGAAGCCACCTTCTTCCGTGCCACAGGTGAGCGCCTTTGCCGTGGTGCAGGTGGAAGGGTCGGTGTCCTTCATGAAGAAGAAAACCCCGCGTGTGCTGTCGGTGTTGGACTCGAAAGGCGAGCCGCTTCCCCAGTACACGCCAAGGTGCCCGTTAGTCATCCAGGAGGTGGTAATCGAGTAGTAGATTTCCGGACGACTGCCGTAGGCCACCGCAGACCCCGTGCTCACGGTGCCGGTGTCGGTCGTGCTGGTCGGTTCCGCGCCCACGACCGGGTCGTAGAATTCACACCATTCAAGGTCGTCAGGGTCGGTCTGATCGATCAACGCCTTGTAAATGTACGACTGACCGGGAGTCCCGCTCGTGGAGCCCGGACCGTAGTCGGGGTCGTAGGCGAGCGTGACCGGGAAATACGCCACGTCGGCATCGCCGTCGGAGTCTACGTCGACCACGGCGGGCGGCGCGGAGATGTAGGTGTACTCAAGCCGGCCATCCGAATCGAGGTCGAGACTGGCACTGGCCGAAGCGTAGTCCGGGTGTTCGGACCCGATGTTGTCTCCCGTCACCGAGAACTGGGTCGCGCTCGACGAGAATGCCGAGTCCTGCATCGCCCACATGTAGAGGTTCGCTTCGACCGAATCGTAGTAGTTCGTGGTCCCTGAGTCGTAGTTCGCGGCGCGACCACCGCCCCAGAACGCCACCCACCGGTCGGTGGGGCTCGTGGAATTCGTGTAGTCGTACACGTTGAAGATGCTGGGACGGCTCGTGGTGTAGCCCATGGCCGAGTAGTCGCTGGTGTTGGTCTGTTCCCACAAGAACTGTGGAGCATCGGTATAGGTAATATCCAACGCCAGGGTGCGCGAACCGCCGAAGCTCTGCTGCACCACCAGCACGCGGCGCCACTCGCAGACATCAAGATCAACCCCGCAATCCTTCACGCCGTCTTCGTCGGCATCGATCCACACATCCTCCACAACGGGGGTTCCGTCGAACAAGTAGGTGCGACCGTACAACATCGAGTCGATCAGGCCGTTGGACCAAGCGTTCCCACGCTCACGCAGGATGAGCGTGTCGGGCACCCAGGCCCACAGCTCCTCGCCGGACTCGTCGTCTGTCGGGGTATTTTCGTCGTCGGTGAGGGCGAATGCGTGAAGCAGGCCATCGTTCGCCGCGATGAGCACCAGATCGGGCATCTCCTCGACTTCGAGCAGGTCGAGGAAGGTCCGGTAGGAGGTGCTGTTCGAATAGGTTTCGCTGCGCCTGGTCACGACGGTAGGCGCGCTGTACGGAGAATCCTGCAGCTTCCACCGACCGCGCTCGAGGTCGAGGTAGCGGAACTGCGTGGACGACACGCCGCGAGTGAAGTCGACCAGGGTCTGCACGTCGTCGGCGTTCACGGCGTCATCGCGGTTCAGGTCGTACTCAGGGGATGAAAGGGCACCCGCGCCATCCACCGCATCGTCGAGGATGAGGCTCACCGGCACGTTGGTGCCCACTTGGTCCACCATCTCCTGGTCGAAGCTGAGACGCCGTTGGGCCGCATCGCCGGTCATGTAGGACGCAAATGTGCTGTCGTAGAAGTAGATGTCGCGCTGGTTGAAGCCGTCCATGTCGTCGTTGTTGAGCTCGGCGGCATCGGCAATGCGGGAGTACAACAGCCAGCCGCCATCCCAGACCGCGCCGAGGTAGTCGTCGTACGGATCACCGGCATAGTAGATGATTTCGCCGTAGGTGGAGCTGGTCGGATCGCTGTCGATCTCGTAGGCGAGGACGTGACCCTCGGCGAGGGGATTGTCCCCGGTCAGCTCGTAGTAGGTGTAGAGGAGGTATTCGCCGTTCTGGGCAATGACCGGGTTCGACCGAGCATACACGCCTGACATCAAATCGGCGAGCACCGTGAGCATCGCGCTCACCGCCTCGTCTTTCGTGGTCGCGTTGGTGTAGAGGCCCTCGCTGTCCGTGTTGTCAGAGGCGCTTGCGAAAACCGCGTCGGCGATGGAGTCGTCGGTGCTGCTGGAGGGGTCCATGCCGAGCGCGATGGTGGAGACCGGAGCTCGCTGGGTGTCTGTGAGCGAGCTGTGGTCGGTGTTGTACATGTGGGTCACGACGTTGTCGTACCGACAGTAGGTGTCGAGGACCACGGTGCCGACGTACCCGGAGGCGTCGCACAGGATGTCGCTAAGTGGGGCCGCTGACGCCGCGGACGAATCTGCTTCGTCATCGTCGGTGGGCCGGCCCGAGGTCAGCACCACGATGTAGACCGAAGAACAGTAGTAGGAATAGGGGGATTCATCCCAATCGCCGTCGAAGCCATCGGCGTCGTCATCCACCCAGTCCTCGGCGGCAGTCAACTTGAGGTAGCTGCTGCTGACGTTATCGAGGGTCTCGCTTAGGTTCCGGGTAGAGCCCGTGGAAGCGGTCAAAGTCGTGAGAGCGGCCGAGATTTGCGAGTAGGTGCTGCCCACCGGGGCGATGGGGTAGTAGTCGCGGGTGGAGGCATCGTCTGCCGTTCCCACCACGCCAAACTTCACTTCGTCGTAATGCCGAGACATCTGCCGCACGAGATCGACCGCATCTTCCAAGCAGGTCGTGGTGCTGCCCGAAAAGCAGGGCGAATCCATATCGACGGACCGATCGATCACAAACAGGATGGCAGGCGGAACGGCCTGCTTGGTGGAGAGCGCCTCGGACACGGTGGCCGAGCCGCCCGCGCCGGCCTGCGCCGCGCCGGGGAACGCAAGCAGCAGCAGCGCGGCCGTGGAAAGGAAGGACGTGTTCATGGGTTCACCGGACCTTGCACGAGCCGCGCATGACCTTGCGGAGCATGGTCGCGACTCGGGCTTCTGAAGGGTTGACCTGCGCATCCGCCGAGGCGGTCGATTCGAACCACGAGTGCGAATCCATCTCCCAGTAGTCCGACCGGAATCCCTGATTGCCTTCCTCCGTGCTGTAGCCCTTGGGGGGCGAACCACACTTCGCGAACACAGCTGTGACATCGTAGGTGCCCAGCGGGAGCGCGGTGGTTTCGCCTTCGAACCAGTCCTCGCTTTCGACTTCTTCCACGAAGGTGGCGGGAGACCCGGTGTCCCAACCTTCGTCGACCGGGAGGGAATACATTAGCTGGAACCTCGCATGTTCGCCACCCGCATCGGCCGCGCTGGTGACCGCCGAATGCCGTCGCGTATAGTTCGCCACACGTTGATCAACGCCAGCGATGCTGAGCGATGTGGCGCCGATGATCGTGATGATGGCGATGAGGATCAGGGCGACGAGCATCGCGTAGCCGCGACGGGAGGTGCCTACAGCCATGAGAGCATCCGCATGTTGCGCACGGTCACCTCGGAGGAAAGAACCTGTCGATAGTAGTGATCCGCCGTGGAGGAAGGCGTGTTGCCCGCCACCGCCAACGGCGCGCCCGGAAACATGTCGTTCATGTCTTCGCGACCCGACCGAATCACCAGGGTGAACCGGATCATGTACAGGTCATCCGGGTCATTGCCGTTGTCGGTGTCGGAGTAGGAATCGACCGTATCCCCCCACCCGGTGCTGGTGGTGCTGCTGCAATCGCCGCCGAAGAAGCAGTATTGAACCTGCATGTCCTCCACGTTGTCGACCACCGGCACGTCATCGTCATCGGGGGATTCAAAGTCGAGATCCATCATCAGCACAGGGTGTTCCGACGAGCCGGAGCCCACACCGTCGCTGTCATCCGCGTCGATGTAAAAGGTGACCACTTCACCGCGGGAACACTGCATCGCCACCGGCATGTTCTCGCCCAAGGGACAAGCATCCAGGAAGTCGCTGTAGTTGGTGGTGCCGTCGTTCACGGTGACCTGCCCCGTGGACGCATCCCCGTCGCTGGCCATCGGCCACAGCAACGAACGCTTCTGCGTCGGGTTTGAAAGGTCGCTGCACAGCAGGTACTCGTTCAGCACCAGCTCGCCCACCTTGTCGGCATACCCTGGACGATCGAGATCGAACACCACGGTGGTATCGCTGCATTGACGTAGCGAATCAGGGTCGGCGAACATGATCAGGTTCGGGTCCTGGGACACGATCGTGATCGCATCTGACGAGTTCGGGCCCGTGTTGTTGTACGAGATGACCGCCGGCAGGGTCGCGGCGTCGGCGGCGCTGCCAGAGCTGTAGCCGAGCGCGCCCGAGACTCGGCCGGTGGTTCCCAAGCCGGCGGTCCGCCCGGTCCGCGTGAGAATATCCATCGCCAACCGAATGTTCTGATGCATCTCCATCTGCAGGTCCTGGTAGACGAACTGCTTGAGCTGCACGGTGAACAAGGAATAGAGCGCGCCCACCACGAAGGTCCCGATCGCCAGCGCGATCATCAGCTCGGTGAGGGTGAAGCCGCGGCGGCGCATCAGGCGTCCCGAAAGCGGAAGGAGGAGATCGTCGTGCCGTGCCGGGTGTCGAAGGTGGCATCGTCGTAGGTGCAACGGACCCGGATGCGGGTCCATGTGCCATCGGTGTCCATGTCCTCGACATCCCAGGAGAGGGAGTACAACGAGGGGCCGAGCACATCATCCGCGATAAAGGCAGAGTTTACGGCGGCCGGAAGCGGCCAGTACAGAGGTTCCATGGAGTAGTCCATGGTGCTCATCCAGGTGTCATCCTGGTTGCCCTCCGACATGTCGGTAGGCCGGGAAGTGTCGGTCCAATCCTGA
>CAMBIK010000001.1 GCA_945867435.1 Klebsiella pneumoniae | reverse complement strand
GCCGAGGATGAGCAGCACCTCGGGGTGCATGTCCCCGGCGTTCTCCTTCTTCGACATCTGGTCGTACTGCCAGCCCTTCGGGGCGAGAAGCCCGCCCTGACGGACGAACTCCACGTCGTCGTACCCGGTGTAGGTGGCGTTCACCCACTGGGCCACGAGGTCGAGCGGGAGCCAGCCCTGGCGGGCGGAAACACCCTCGATGTCGTCGAAGATCGCGGGCTTGATCACGTCGAGCAGCCGCGCGACCTGGGCCTTCGCCTGGGCGTCGTCGGGACGCACCATCGCCCGGTCCATCTTCGGCCAGAGCGACCCGGAGAGGTACACCTCGGCGGGGAACAGCTCGGTGAACGTGTCGCCGTCGAGGCACCAGCCCCCCGCGAGCACCTTCGCACGCACCTGGTCGGGCGTGAACGGCCCGCCGAGGCCCGCGTGGTAGTCGAGCAGCTCGCGGAGCGAGAGCGCGCGGGCGTGCCGGTAGAGGTGCTCGGCCTGCGCCACCACGTCGTCGGATCGGCCGGTGAACCGGGGCTCGATGGCGGGCGGCTTGCGACGGAGCCCGTCGATCAGGTGCCCGGCCCGGTCGAACGCGGAGAGGAAACGCTCTGCCCCGGTGTTCCCGGCGCGCGCGAGCTTCACCAGCTCGATGAGCGCGTGCGGGTTGCCGTTGGTCGTGTGCCAGGCGGTCAGCCCCTCGAACAGCTCCGGCCAGAGCATCTGCGGCTCCTCGGCGTTCTCGGCGGCGACCAGCGCGAGGTACTTGTCCACGCGGAGCCCGAGCAGGACCGCGGACGCGAGCTCGCGCGGGAGGTCGGTGACCTCGGCCTCGGTGACGCGAGTGACGCCGACCCGCCCTCCGGCTGCGGCCCCGTCGGCAAGCTGCTTCGCGCCGGGGAAGGCGAGGATCTTGCAGTCGCCGCAGATCGGGCGTTCCACAAGGTCGGGGAGCCGCGTGAACTCGCCCTGCACCTGGTAGCCCCAGCGGGGCTTCGAGGTCTGATCGTCCTCGCCGTGGTCGTCGCCGACTTCGCGGCCGAGAATGTGCCGGGGGTACTCCTTGAAGTAGCCGCCCGCGACGATGCCCTCGTCGGCGGCGTCGAAGGCGTCCAGCTCACCGCCACGCGCGCGGAAGAACAGGAGGTCCGTCACCAGCATCGCGCCGGGGAAGATCGCCTCGCGGCGCTTCTCGTTGATCGACGGGAGCCGGTACGCGGCGGCCAGGTGGTGCCGCTTGAGCACCTTCTCGCGGAGCGCGACGAACTGCGCCGTCCGCGAGGTCAGAAAGCCGCCGGGGACCAGGAACACGCCGAGCCCATCCGGCGCAAGCAGATCCAGTCCCCGGCGGAGAAAGTAGTGGTAGGCCATCTTTTCGCGGTAGACCCGATCCGGATCTTCGGCGATGGACGCCCCGCGGATGCCGTAGGGCGGGTTGGAGACGACCAGCCCGAGCCGACCGGACGCCGCGGCACCCTTCTCGCGGACCCACCGCTCGAACGGGGCGAGCATGAGGTCCACATCGGGGCGCAGAACGTGGAGCATCCGCGCCGACAGTTCCGACCACTCGACGGCGTGCCAGGTGATGCCCGGCACCGGCTCGAACGCCCGGAGGAAGCGGCCGATGCCCGCCGACGGCTCCAGGGCGTGGACGGTCGGGCCGTCATGCGGGAGGCTCGGAACGAGTGGGGCGACGAGCCGGGCGACTTCCTTCGCCACCTTGCTCGGCGTATAGAACTCGTGAATGAGTCCTCGGCTTTCAGGCTGGGGAAAGCCGGGAGGAAACTTGCCGGCGGCATGTTCGATGGAGAGCCCGCCCCAGCCGGAGTACCCGGCGAGGACCGTGCGCTCGTCGGGGTTCGGGGCGCGCTTCTGGGCGTAGAGGTTCGCCGCAGTCGCCATCGCGGCCACGTTCGCCGCGGTCCGCTTCGAGGCCGTCCAGAACTCGGGGATGTCCTCGACGGGGAAGCGGGCGTTGTTCGCCGCCTCCATCTTGCGAAGGATCGGGCCGAGGTTCTGCTCGATGACGAGTTCGAGCATCGACCGGTTGCGGTCCACGAAATCGTCGAGGTAGTCGATGTCCACGCCGCGTGGGAGGCGGGTGCGGACGATGGGGACGACGGCGTCGAGGAGCTGTGCGGCGGCGTTCATGGGGAGCCTCCCTGGGCGGAACGGCGGCTGGAGTGGGAGCCGACGGCGGACGCCTCCGGCTGGGTCGAGATAGGACGAGCACGAAGCACGCGAGGTTCACTGATGCCGGATGCTGATCGAAGCTGCCAGCGATGCGGGTCTGCCGAATTGCGAGTGTTCGCACTCGGCAGAACGGAAGGACAAACCACGACGATTGGACTGTTCCTCGGCGGGGAGATGGGTTTCACCGGAGAACCCAAACATTGGCCACTGAACGCGGCGATGTGTGTGGCCTGCGGGCACGTCGAGTTGGTCGTCGTGGACCCGAGCGGGGCCGCGCGGGCAGCCGACAAGGTGGCGGCGGCGATCACGGCGCGCCAACGGCGTTGATTGCGGCGGCAGCCGGCGGAGACCACCGCGTCCATGATGGGCATTGGGGCGGTCATGGGGATGCTTCCGCGGCCAACGCCGGCGCCGGGGAAAGTGGGCGGCAGGGGCCGACGAGCGAGGCGAGCGTGAGCGCGCCCCAGGCGACGACCACACGCCAGAGCCACCACGGGAGCACCGGGCGGGATGCGGGTTCGGACGCCGGGAAGGAGAGCGCGGCGCCTTCCGTGGTGCGGCCGTCGGAGGTCACCGCGGCATCGCAGACAGGCCGATCCGAGGGTGCAAGCACGTCGTCACGACGCACCACGAAGGGCGCGCGAGCGGAGGTGTCCGCGTGAAGCTCGACGTTCATACTGCCCCCTTGCCGAGCTTCTCGATGATCTCGCGGTCGCGGTCGGACAGCTCGATCTGGACGGTGACCTTCACCCCCTTCCCGAGCAGATAAGCGCCCCACACAAGCGCCCCGTAGGGCCCGAGCGAGAGCAGGTAGTCGCCACCCGGCATCGGCATGGAGATCGCGCTTGGCGGGGCCGCCACGGCCCCAGGATCGGGGTCCGCAGCGAACGCCCGCGCCACGCAGGACACGAGCAGGAGCGCCGGGCCGAGCCAGAGAAAGGCCCGACTCACGCCCCACCTCCCATCGACTGCGCGGCCTGCTTGATGGCGTCGGCGAAAGCGTTGACGAGGAGCTGGTCCTTCGCCGGGTCCACGTCGGCGGCCTTCGGCTTGCGCGTGCGCGTTGCCTTCGGGGTCGTCGGCACGTTCATCGGGGCCGCAGCGGGCGGCCACACGGGCTGCATCGCCACGGTCGGCCGACCCGGAGCGGGAGCGGCACGGAGCTGGGAAGCCGGTGCCGTGTCCGCGAGGTCGGTGCCTTCGCGCAGGATGTTCACCGAGCCGTCGGCACGAACGTCCTGCACGATCCAGAACTGCCCCTGCCAGGTCACCCGGTCGCCCCAGGTCCAGCCCGACTCGCGCCGGCCGATGCCGGTGGCGATGTCGTTGGACGAACGGGGCGCGTTCGTGATCTTCTGCTGCCCGGCCGCGCACGACTTCGCCGCCCGCGCCGCCGCGAGCGACACGCGCTCGGAGATGCGCCGCAGCGTGCTCACGATGTCGGGCTTCTCACCGCGCACGAAGGCGTCACGCGCCTGGGTGTAGGCGTCGGCACCCCGCCGCAGGTCCTCCCACGCCATCTTCTGCTCCTTGCCGGAACAAAGCGGGGACTTGACGAGCGCCTCGGCGTGACGGAGCAGGTTCGCCGCCCGCGTGAGCAGCTCGGGCACCTCGGTGGTGCCCCACAGCGAGTCCGCGTAGCCTTCGAGGGCCTGCGCTTCCTTCTCGGTGGACGCCGCGATGTTGGCGACCGACGTGGGACACGACGGGCTCTCCGGCATCGGGATCTCAGCGAGCGTCGGGGCGACCTGGATGCCGGGCATCCCGGTGAGCCCGAAGCCGCTGGCGATGTCCGGCGAAACCGTCGCGGCGGGAGCCTGCCCGCGCGTGAGTGCGCTGGCGTGCTTCTCGGCCTTGCCCTTCTCGCGCAGCCCGAACTTGGCCACGACCGCGCCCACGTCGTTGACGACGACCCAGCCGTCCGCCCCTTCGATGGCGCGGAAGCTCGACTTGCCCTTGTAGCGGTCGGTGGGATCGCGGGGATCGGGCCGAGCGCGCGGGGGGTACTGCGCCGCGAATTCCGGATCGACGGTGTTGCGGCGGTGCGTGTCGCGGAAGGAGCACGCCTCGCTGACGAGCCCGACGACGAGGCCCATCCCGGTGGTGATCGCCTCGGTGAGCGAGGAGCGGGTGACCGCCTCCTGCTTCGCCTGCGAGAACCACTTCTGCGCCCGCTCGAAGGTGGCCGTCCAGCGGCCATCAGGCGTCGATGCGAGGTGTAGGGTGCCGTAGGATGCCACCCGGCGTTCGAGGCGCACAGAGGGCTTCCCATCGGTGCAGAACAGCGTCCCCTTCCACGTCCCGCGCAGCGTCGCCGGCCCGGCCGGAGGCGGGTTCGACTTCATCCGGCGGATCTCCGCGACGGCATCGGCCGGGGCGGCGTCCAGCTCGGGCGCGTGCGACGGGGCCAGCCCCAGGTCCGTCCGCCACACCTTCGCCGGCTGCTTCTTGACCTGGTGGATGAGCAGCGCGGTGTTGTCGCGCGGGCGCATCACGAAGGCGACTTCGCCGCCGCAGCCGTGGCCGTAGGCCAGCATGACGCGGGGCACGTCCTCGTCGGCACCGACAATGTTGAGGCGGAACTTTTCCATGAGGAATCACCCTTTCCCGAGCTTCGGGACGATGTAGATGGCGGCTCCGGCGATGCCGAGCGCGGCGAGAAACCAGCCCCAGCCGCCGCCGGAGGCGGGATTGGTGGGGTCGGGCGGTGCCGAGCTGGGCGAGGTCTGGTTGACCTTCGCGAGCTGGTCGGCGATGGACGGGTTCTTCTCGACGAGGGCCACCTCGTCGGAGAGCGTCTGCGCCTCCTTGTAGTGAACGACGGCCCACGCGACGCCGGTGAACGCGACGGCGATCACCGCCCCGGCGACGGCCAGCGCGATGACGATCCCCGCCCACCCGACGGCGACGGCGGTACCCTTCTCGGCGTCGGACGCGGGACGCTCGTAGGGCATGTAGCCCTGGGCGTGCGCGGTCCAGGCCGTGAGCAGCTCGACGGTGCGACGTTCGAGCGCGATGAGCGTCGGGTCGGTCGGGTTCGCGGCCCGTGCCTGGATGACGCGGACCTGGGCCCGGATGATGCGCGAGCCGGTGTCGGCCAGGATCGCCCGGTACGACCCCACGACCTTCGCCAACGCCTGCGCGTTGGTGACGGCGTAGGCTTCGACGCTGGCGAGCGAGGACTCGGCGGCGATCCGCATGGCGTTGATGCGCTCGGTGACGGCATCGGTGCTGATCGGGAGGGTGGTGGCCATGTTCAGCTCCGAGGCCGACAGTCACAGCCAGCGGCTGCGACCGGGGCGGGCGCGGGTTGGGCGGGCGCGGGCTGGGCGACCGGGGCAGGCTGCGCCGGGGCGGCGGGCTTCGGCGCCAGGGCCTTCTGGATCTGGTTCTTCACCAGCGGGTACAGGAGCAGCGGAAGGATGCCCACGTTGTCCCCGGCGATCTTCTTCGCCGCCTCGTCGGACACGAGCTGCACGATGAACAGGCCGGGCGCGACGGTCGCGATCATCGCCCGGTGGCCGGGACGGGTCTGGATCTGCGCGCGGGAGCCGAGCGGGATCGCCTTCGCCCACTTCGCGGCCACGAACTTCCCGGCCTTCTCCCAGAAGTCGCGCACGGGGCGCTTCTTCGCGGGCTCGGCCCCGACGTAGCCGTCGAGCCAGTTGCCTTCGGTCTCGTCCTCGGCCGGCTCCGGGGCGTCCTCGATGCCCTCGTCGGGCTCCTCGGTCTCGCCCGGCTCGGCGTCCGGAATGTCGTCCAGCGCGGCGTCCGTCTCGTCCTCGCCGGGCTTGCGCGGCCGGCTGGGCTTCTTGGGCTTCCAGCCCAACGCGCGCAGATCGCTCATCACGATGCGGAGGTTCTCCTTCGACTTTCGGACGGCTCCCTTCCACCCGAGCGGGTGCCGGATGCGGAGGTGCGCGATGCGCCGCTTGAGCGCACGGGCACGACGGAGCTTGCGCCGAATCTGGCGCTCCTTCGCGGACACCTTCTTGGGGCCGGCGACCTCGCCCGCGAAGTCGGGGCCGGAGAAGTCCACGACGCGGGCGCGGATGAAGCGAGAGGAGGGGGTCATGAATTCTCCCGACGCCGACGAAGGCGCGAGTTGGTGGAGTGGCGTTGGACGCGGCGAACGTGCTCGGGATCGCGACGGATGCCCGCCAGGCGGACCCGGTTGACGATCCGCTCGTGGCACTGCTCGCCGTTGAGCCGTTCGGGGAGCATCCCGAGGCGCGCGGAGGGGTCGTCGTACCAGGCGGTGCCGTTCACGACGTAGCGGACGACGCAGTGGTAGAGCCCGTGCTCGCCCTCGCGGACGGACGTGGTGAGCGCGACCTCGGCGGGAATGGTGGTCAGACCCGCCGCTTTCGCGGAGGCGTAGCCGGGGTCGCGCGGAGAGAGGGCCTTCCAGCCACGGGCGATCAGCTCGCCGGCACGGGCGGACGCGAGCGCATCGCAGTCCTCCCAGCCCTGGGCGAGAAGCTGGATGTAGTCGCTCCAAAGCTCCTCTTCCTCGCGACCGTACTTCACGCTGGTCGCGTAGAGGAGAGGCAACGACGGCCGCTCGCGCAAGAGCCTTGCGTTGCAGCGCGCGAGCCAGTTCAGCAAGCTGACGGCATCGCGTTCGTTGAAGGTGAGGGCGACCTTGATGATCACGGCGAAGGCTCCGAATCAGGAGTTGGAAAGCTGGAAGGGGCCGGTGGACACGATGTCCACGGCAAGATCGACGTTTGGATTCGCGGTGCCACCGAGGACCAGCCGAGCGCGAACCCACGGGAGAAGCAGGCTGTTGTTGGAGTCGATGATCTCGGTGAACAGGCCCGCGGCCGTCCGCTGGGTGCCTGACGCCACATCGACCCAGAGGGCACCGTCCACGGATCCCTGGATGACGAGCTGCGCGGTGGGCTGGGTTCCGCCGACCACGTTCATCACCGTCACGAAGCGGTAGTCCTGCGCGGCGTCCGTCTGGTTGTCGTTCTGATCGGGCAGGATGCGGACGGCCTTGCCGTCAACCGTGACGTTGGCAGGAGCCGCCTGTGGGATCTGCATCAGCTTGTTGCCGACGCGGTTGCAGTAGCACTTCATGGCGGGAGTCCTCGGGAATCAAAGGTGGAGAAGGAAGACCACTCGGTAGGCGAAGGTGCCGCCGGGCAGCACGCACCGGACGGTCGCGGCGTCCCCGAGGGGCACCCCGGGGGCGGGTTGCTTGTCCACGGCGTACCGGGCGCGGGAGGTGGCGTTCACGTCGAGCAGCTCGACGAAGGTGGAGGCGTTGAGGGTGGAATCGGAGAGTTCGAGGCGGATAAACTTCGCCCACGGTGGGGGGATCACATCGACGTTGCCGCCGGCCCCGCCGATGACTTGGGCGCTCGACCCGCGCACGGTCCACTGGTTCTCGGTGTCACACTGGCCGTCGGCAATCGCGACGCGAGCCTGGATGTTCGCGGAGGTCGAGAGGTTCGACCCGAACACCTGGAGCATCGTCGCGTGGACGCAGACCCGCGTACACTTCGGAACGTCGAGGTAGGCCGTGCGCTGGGCACCGCCGCCGCCGGACCAGACCAGGCGCGCCTCCCAGGGAGTCGCCTCGTCCGACCAGAGGTCGATGATGCGCCAGTCGCCGTCGCCCGAGCCCTCGGAATGGGCCGTGAGCACCTCGCCTTCCGCCCCGGGATCCCCGGCGACCGTCGAAGCGGGAAGCTTCGCGGTGCCAGAGCGGCGGGAAAGTCGGCATGCGCCCACGGCTCACCCCCGATCAGCAGTGAGGGTTCTTGACGCGCGCCTTGCCGTAGAAGCTGAGCTTCAGGGCAGCCGTGGTCGAGCCCGCCGTGTAGTTGATGGTCACCGGCACGCCCGCCCGGAGCACACGCCCGCCGAAGCTGGGCCCGTGGTACGCGGTCGGCGCGATCAGCGCGGCGTCGAGGTTGTCGAGCACCACCGGGTCGTCGCCGGAGATGATCGTGTTGATCGTCGCCGCCGAGTCGCCCGTGGCGAAGATCTTCGACAGGTGGAGGCTCGTGCGCGGCGTGAGCGTCATGCTCATCGACTGGCCCACGGTGGTGGCGACGATGCCCGAGACGGTGACGTTGCGCTGCACGATCTTCCCCTTGCTGGCGTGGTGGAGCTTCCGCTTCAGATGCCGGTTCTTGGCTTCGAGCTTCTCCTCGCGGGTGTGCAGCTTGGCCTGGCGCCGGCGGAGCCGACGGATGCGGCGCTCGCGGGGGGTGAGCCCCACCTCGTCGCCGAGTTCGTCGCCCAGCTCGTCCCCGAGTTCGTCCCCGAGGTCGTCGCCCAGGTCGTCGCCGAGATCGTCGCCGGTCTCGTCCCCGAGGTCGTCGCCGAGGTCGTCGCCGTCGAGGTCATCGAGATCGTCGTCGTCGTCATCCGGGTCCGCGCCGAACGAGGGCTCGGAGCGGTCGGCGATGCGGCGGGAGGCGCGGAGGGAGGTGCGATCGACGAGGCACTCGCCGGAAGCGGTGAAGGTCACGAGGGCCCAGATGGGAGCGGTCATTGGAGTCATCCTTTGGTGGAAGCAGGGAAACGGGGGTGAGGGTGGAAGCGGTGGAGTCGATCAGCGCCGGGCACGGACGAAGCGGTCGGAGCGGCCAGAGACCTCCTCCTCCTCCTCGCGCTGGCGACGGCGGTGCGGGTGGCGACGGCCTTCGAGGGCGGCATCGCCTTCGGTGCCGGGGGTCATGCGGACCATGCGGGCGATCTCGCCGATGTCGTCGCCCTTGAGCTGGGCGGGCGCGGCGGCGGGAGCCGGAGCGGCGTCGGGGGTCTGCGCGGGAGCCGGCGGGCCAGCGGCCTTCTTCTCGGCCAGCGCCTTGCCGGCGTGCCGACCGATGCGGCCGATGCCGGTGGCCATGAGACCGTTGCCGAGCGCGAGGGCGTGCGATCCACCCTTCTTCGACATCGTCTTGTAGAGGCCGTAGCCCCCGAGAACGAGGCCGGCGCCGAGCCGCATATCGACCGGCCCGAGGTCCATCTTCTCCTCGCCGAAGTAGCCCTCGGCGAACGAGGCCGCGAACACGGTGCCCTGCGTCTCGGCCGTGGCGATCACCGAGTCGGCGATGGCCTCGGACATCGCGCGGGCCTTGCTGATCTGGCCGCCGAAGTTCTTCAGCTTGCCGACTGCCTGCGCGAGCGCGCCCTTGGTCTGCGAGTCGGGGATCTTCTCGCCGGTCATGGCCTTGTTCAGTGGGGAGATTGCGGTGCTCATTGCTGCCTCGGAGGGGAGCCGGCGGGGCCGGATGGAGGGGGACCGGCGGGGGCCGCCGGGGGGATTCGGGTCACCGGGGAGCCCGGCTGACAAGGACCACTATGCAGCCGATAGCGGTGCTGGAAAGCGGATTTAGTCGCGTCGCTCCGACCGCCGGAAACCGCATGGACCCCTGCTCGGATGCGGTTCTGGCGTCTCGTGTCGCGGTTGTACGCGGCAGCCAGAATCACCCTCGGCGGTAGCCAGCGGTAGGGGCCTCGGGGGTCGCGGTCGGGCGCTCAGCGGGGGCGGTTTGGCCGTCGAGCGCGCGGTTCGACCGGCGGTTTGGCCGGCGACGGCGGCGGTAGGGAGCGCGGTTCTAAAACCGCAGCGCGTGCGGTAGGCGCGGTAGGCATTCCAAGCCCGAAATTCACCCCATTTCCAGCCTCTTGCGATACCTTCAGAGGGTCAACATGCTCAACATTTGAGCACACCCCCTTCGCCCGAGAGCCGCCATGATCGACGAACTTCAATTCGAGAAGCTGGACACCATCGACGCCGTGATCCGGCAGCGGTGTACCGAGATCACCCACATCACCGTTCACGAGGTGCTGGACCGGAGCGGCTACCCCCAGCTCGGGCGCATCTGCTTCAGCGGCGTGGACCTCACGGCGTTCATCGAGCCCGACGTGGAGGACGACGACGACCAGCCGGAGGAGGGGGACGACGATGACGAGAACGGCGACGGCGACGAGTCCGAGACGCTCGGCGACCTCGCCCGGATGGACAACGGCGTGACCTACGCGGTCCTCGCGGATGCCGCGATCCGCTGGATCAAGCACATGGCCGACCAGAACATGGTCGGCCAGCGCGAGGGCAAGTTCAAGGTGAACTTGTGGAAGGGCAAGGGCGACAAGGTCATCTACAGCTCGCGCTTCCTCTGCACGAACACCGAGTGGGAGGAGCCGCCGGTCACGGTCCCCGCGCCGACGGTCCCGTTGCCGGGGCCGTACCCGGACACCTCCCCCGATCCGCGCACCTGGCGCGCGCTGGGCGAGGCGTACCAGAACTTCGTCGGCTTGGTGCAGTCCAGCTACCAGCACATCACGAACCTCCAGGGCGCGCACATCAGCAGCACCCACGGGCAGCTCGCGCGGATGCAGAGGTCGAACGAGAACGTCGTCGGCCAACTGACGAACCTCAAGATCGGGGTGTTCGAGGCCGAGTCCAGCCAGCGCGGTGACGACGGCGAGGGCCGCGTCCGCGAGGAGCTGGGCAAGCAGTTCATCGCGGAATTGGGCGGCCTCGGCCGCGTGCTCGCGACGGCGAAGTTCGGCATGGCCCCCGAGATGATCGAGCTGGCCGAGATCGTCAACGCCTCCCCTGAGCTGCTCGAAGCGATGAAGAACCCCGCGGTCAAGAAGATCCTGCGCGACGAGAAGACGCGCAAGGAGCTGGCCGCGCTGCTCCTCATGGCCGCCCAGGCCGGCGAGGCCCCCGCCAACGACCCCGCGCCGAAGGACGAGTCCGCCGCGGCCTGATCCCACCCACGTTCACCCAAAAAGGAGGCTCCGATGCCGGAGACCGCTACCCGTCTGCCCCGTGCCCGCACCCTGACCACGCCCGAGTGGGCCCAGGTTCTTCGTACCTTCTACGCCAAGAGCTTCGACACCGCGTCGGAAGACAGCTTCGTCGAGTCGGTGGAGGCGTTCTGCGCCCTCTCCCCCGACGAGCAGGCGTTCCACCAGGCGCACCTCGCCTACCGCCAGGTCCAGGCGCTCGACGACATCTACGGGTGCCTTCGCCGCATCGAGGCCGGGCTCCCGGCGCTCGACTCGAAGGCCCTCGGTGCCCTGCGACACCTCCCCGGCATCCGAAAGGCGCTCGTCGTCATCGCGAAGGGCCAGGAGGAGATGCTGGACCTCCTCGAGTCCGGCGCGGCGGGCGGCGGCGACGCCGTGCGGGGTGACGACGACCCGGCGGATGACGAGGACAGCGAGCTGGCTGACGCCGTGGACGCCGATGAGATCGTCGAGGAGGAGGACCACGGCACCGGCGAGGGTGACGCGCTCGTTCCCGAGGTGCTCCCTGCCCGCACCGTGGTGGTCCCGTGAACGCCGCCCTGCGCGCCGATCCCGCCGCCATGCGGGTCAACCTGACCGTGCCGTCCACCGCGGTGCGGCTCGGGCCCTTCGCGTTCGACGGCCTGAAGGCGCTGCTCGGCGTGGACCTCGCCGACGTGCTCTCGTCGCTGATGATCGGGCCGAAGTTCCAGCGCCCGATCCTGGGCGGCTTCGTGGACGTGTACCCGCTCGCCATCCCCGACGGTGAAGGGCTCACCATCCCGATCAAGCTTTTTGGCGAGTTCGGATTCTACAACCTGCACTCTGCCCTCGTGCTCGTCGTTCCGATCGCCGCGATGGACGTGGTGACGCCGCAGCTCGCGGCCGAGATCGCCACCGGGGACGCCGCCGGGCCGAGGGTGCGCGTCGGGAGCAGCGGCGGGCACGTCGCCGAGTACGCGGTGAGGCTGAAGCCGGGGATGCGGAAGGCGGTGCCGCTGGGGAGCTTCGGCGAGCTCGGGGTTGAGGCGGGCTGAACCCCTGGCCCTGGGCGACCGGCCATCCAAAGGCGGGGGCTCAACGCTCAACGAGCGCCGGGCGCCGATGGGGTGATGACAAGCGATGCCATCGCTCCGGGATCGGTGATGCCGATGACGGAATCATAGGCGTGATTCCATGGAATATTCCAGATTCCGCCATGCCGAGATTGAAACCGCGAGCCGGAATCCGGGCCATCACGGGTCACGCCGCGATCCACGGCTCGATGCGCTCACGCTCCCACGCCGTCATCCGGCGCAGCTCGGCACGGTCCTTCGCGCGCTGGAGGCGCACCTTCGGGAACGAGGTGGGGGTGAGCTTCAGCCGCCAGCACGCCTTCGCGAGCCGGAGGGCCTCGCGCGGCGGCAGGCCGCCCCGGTCCTCCCAGAGCGCCACGAGGTCCACCCGGCCGTCGGTGCGCTCGGCCACGGTGACCAGCAGCTCCCGCACCCGCCGCTCTTCGGCATCGCGGATCAGCTTCGCGAGGTCCACCTTCACCTGTTCGTAGCCGGCGATCTCGAAGCGCAGGATGCACTTCGATCCGACCCAGAGCCGGTGCCCGGTCTGCTTGTTCGCGATCTCGAAGTGGTAGCGGAGGTCCTCGTGGTCGCAGAGCTGGCACGTCTCCTCGGGCTGGCCGTAGTCCGTGCTCTTGCCCGAGTAGGCCCACTCGCGAAGGGCCGCGGCGAGGTCGGTCGCGACCGACAGCGGCATCAGGTTCTTCACGGCCTTCGCCGTCCACGCCGCGCTCACCGGCGGCCCCAGGGGAGCAGGGAGGTGAGATCCTCGTGGACGACGAGGGCGTCGTCCACGACGACACGCCCGCCGTGCCGGAACGCGCGCCGGCCGACGACGACGACGAGCTGACCACGGCGCAGATCGGTGAGGTTGAAGCGCCGATGGTCGCTGGTGTGGCAGCGCACGGTGTCGAACGCCATGCCGCTGACCGAAAGCCGGACGGCGTACCCGGCCCCTTCGCGCGTCACGCGGTCCACGGCCCCAGCGACGTAGATCGGCCGATGTGCGAACCGGCGCTCGGCGTCCGCCTCGTTGGTGCCGAACGCCTCCCACAGCTCGGTGGCCGTCACCAGGGGCACATCCGGCTCAACGCCGAACGGGCCGTTGGCGGCGATGACATGAAGGCCGAGGTCGGCGGCAGTCGGACGGGGGCAAGCCGGGATGGGGCTCGTCGAGACGGCGGGGCGAGAAAGGCGGAAGAAGGCGAGGATGTTCTGCATGGAGGCTCCGGAGGGATCAGGGAAGCAACGTTGGGGACCGCTGGGCGACGACGCGCCCGCCGGAGCCTTGTGGGGACAATCCCCACCGGTCCCCACAGAAGTGGGGACGAAAATAGATAGGTTCATAGAACCGAAATAGGGGAGGTCCCCACAGTCCCCACACCCGTGCAACACATGCCCTTACGTGCGCGCGAATCGATCGTTCTGCGCCGCGTGCGATGCGAGAAGAAAAGCAATTCTCTCTAAAGGTGGGTGTCGCGCGAAAATGTGGGGATTGTGGGGACGCGGGGTGTTTGTCCGCCTTCACAGCTGAGAAGTACGCCCCCACCGAGGTGGGTTTCGAGGGGGTCCGGTCCCCACATCGGGCCGCGCTACGCATCGTCGGCCTCGGAGACGGTGTCGCACGCCTCGCGGGAGATGCAGATACAACGGTCCTTTCGCTCACCGATCGTCACTTTGCGAGTCAGGTGGCGCCCATCGCGGAGGAGCCAGTCGCGGTCGCCCCAGGTGCGGAGCGCGGCGTCGGCGTCGAACTTCTGCCGTTCGAGGAACGCGCGCAGCTCGGTCGGGAGCACGGCGAGGTACCGCCAGTTTTCTGCGCGTGTCCACGCGCCAAGCCAGCCGGCGGCGGGTGCCGAGCCCGAGTCGGTGCCCTCGGCCTCCATGCGCCCGTGGAAACGCGCCTGCTGGCCCGTCGCCCACGAAATCACCTGGCGGAGCGCGTCCGTGGCGCGGTCGGCCTCGACGGACCCCTTCAGTACGGCCTCCCACGCCTCGTTGACCGCCGGGGTCGCCGGCCGGGGAAGCCCGGTGATGGCGTAGAACAGCTGCTCGGCGACGGCGAGCGCGGCGACGTACTGGGCGGCGCGGCTCGCCACCCCGTTGCCGTTGGCCAGCTTCGTCCACGCCTCCATCTCGGTTTCGTAGACCCGGCGCACATCATCCCGGCCCTCGGCGTCGCTGGCGAGCTTCTGAACGAGCGTGGGGCCGAGGTGCCCATAGTGGGCCATGATCCCGGCGTTGAGCCTCCGAACCACCTCGACCGTGGCGGTGTCCGCGCCGCCGAGCGGCGACCCCCAGAGGCAGATGCACCGGGCGCGGGTGCCGCCGTCGTTGGTGAACGACGTGATCGCCTCCTCGCCTGTGGAGAGCAGCACGCTGTGGGTGCGCGTCGTCCGCTGGACAGACGTGAGCGAGCCCCGCCCCCGGCCGACGCCGCTCGCGTGGTTGTAGACGGCGCGGCCGACGTCCTCGCGCTTTCGCGCGCGCTTGGTGTCGTCGAGGAACAAAGGCAGGTAGTTGCAGAGGGCGGCGATGCGCTCGGCGAAGACGTGGGTGTTGTCCCAGGTGTGCAGGATGCCGTCGCCGCGCTCGTCGGCGCTCCCCCACACCGAGGCGGCGGCGCGAAGTGCCGTCGTCTTGCCCTGGCTGGTGACCCCGCTGAAGTCCAGCACGAAGTTGGACAACGCGGGCAGGAAGCGCATGAGCGGCGGGACCATCGCCGCGAAAATCGCGAGCATCACGCGCGGGTAGGGCGTGACCTCGCGGACACACTCGACCCAGCCCTCCCACGAGCCCGCCGCGTGGAACCCGGCGGCGGCGGAGCGCAGGCCCGGGTCGCTCGGCAGCAGGTGGATCTGCCCGGCACGCCACGAAGACGGCGGCAGCTCGTCCACGGAGCCGCTGGAGTGGACGCCGTCCGCGCGGACTTGGTTCCGCCCCCAGAGGAAGGACAGGTCGGCATCGGTGCCGCACCAGCCCATGATCGGGCTGACCAGCGCCTCCGGCAGTACGGCAGCGTTGGTCGCCTCAAACGCTGCGATGTAGGTGACGCAGTCCGAGGCGTTGTTCGAGTGGACCGGCGCGTCCAGGTTCGCCAGCGTGACGAGCGCCCGAGCGTCCGAGACGGTGACGCGCGGAACGGTGTGCTGGCCCCATCCGCCGCCGACCTTCAGCCACGCGAGCAGGCTGACCACGGTGTGGTCCTGGATGTTCACGCAGCGGGCGACGGTGACGAACGGCCGGGCCGCGACGGGGATGATCGTCTCCTCGCCGGTGTCCTCGTTGACGACGCGCTTGCGAACTCCGCAATCGTCGATGTCGTAGCCAGGGGGTGCGACAAGGTCGGTCGAGAGCGAGTAGCCGCGCAGACACCGCTCCAGGCTCGTGACCAGCTTCGAGCTGGCGGGTGCTGCGGCTCGGCGCGCGCGCGTCGATCGCTCGGCCTTCTCCTGGCGCTCGCCCTCCTCTTTCGCCGTGCGGGCGAGCACGGCGGCGGTTGCCTTCAGCCCGCGAACACTCCCCAGCGCAAGGGTCAGCCCATCGAACCGCGCCCGCTCCACGCGGTGGCAGGCACCGAGCCCGGCGACCGTGGCGCGGTCGGCCGTCGCGACCTGGACCGCCTCGATCACCGTGGCGGGCGCGCCGTCGCCGCCCGCGAGCTCGCGGAGTCGCGCCAGCAGCTCCCACCCTTTGGCGGGATCGGGCGGTGGCTCCTCGCTGACGCCGCAGACATCGTCTTGCCAGTCAGACATCGCTGCCCCCGTGCGCGTCGAGCAGCTCGTCGAGGTGGCCCCACCACCCGCAGGAGTTCCGGTGGTTGCAGCTCGCGATGCTCATCCTCCCCGGCTCGATCCAGAACCAGACGGACGTGCGCTCGCATCGTGGGCAGAGCACCCCCTCGGCGCGGTTGCCCCGGATCGTGGCGTCGAGGTACTCGGCGGCGCGCCGCCGACACGCGGGATCGGTCTTGAGGCGCTCCTGGGCCTCGCGCCGGGCGATCCCCGGCGGGAGGCGAACAGGAGGACGCGGCGGGCTGAGGGGCCGTCGGGGCGAGGGCGGCACTTCCGCCAGAACCGCGTCAGGGTCGAGGAAAGGTGCGTCTTCCCATGCTTTCGCGGCCGAACGTCCGCCGTCCGGCCGCTGCGCTGGTAGGAACAGCGCGCGAGCGAGATCCTTCGTCTGCGCGTCCGCCCCGGTGCCGAGCATGGCGGCCAGTCGCGACCAGAGCCGCTTGTACTCGTCCGCGCTCACGTCGCGCGCGAGCGGGAACACGACCCGAAAGCGGTGTGCGTCGGCCCGATGGGACCAGGTGGTGTAGACGATGTGCGCCCAGCCCCGGAACAGCGCATGGGCCTCCTGTGTGGTCGGCCCCTTCTCCACGTCGAGCGCGACCACCGACGCAAAGAGGAACGCCGAGTTGCGCCGCACGCCGTCGGCAAACGCGCCCACGAGGAAGTACGGACAGGCGAACTTGCCCGGGGCGAGGTGTCGAACGAGGAAGAAGGCGACCAGCTCGCGCGCGTCGAGTGCCCTGCTTTCCCCCGCCGCAGGCCAGACGACGCTGGCGGCGTCGTTCGGATCCCCCCCCGGCCGGATCGTCGGCGCAGGCAAGACCGTGAGCGTGAACATCCTCACCGCCGACCTCGGCGGCGACTCACCGGGCCGTGCCGCCGTGGCGTCTGGTGAATGTTCAGGCCCCGGCGGTCCAGCTTCGGTGGGCGCGTGGGGTGGCGGGGCATCGGTGCCCCTGGACCCTTCGGCGACGTGGCCTTGCCGTCGCGCGCGTCGTGAGCGGCGTCCCGAATGGACGCCACTGGCTTCGTCTCCGTCATGGTCCCGCCTTCGCGCCCACGGCGCGCAGCTTGTCCTCCGCATCCCACTCCGCGAGGATCGCGAAGTAGCGGCGGAGGTTGTCGGAGATCTCCCCGACGTGGTGGTCGGTGAGCGGCTCGTCGTACAACGGCTGGAACGCTTCGCGGAGCGCCTGCTTGGCGTCAGCCTCGACATACAGCGGTGCGGTTCGTCGCTTCACGCCGCACTGATATTCAGCCCATCAAACGCCACCTTGTATGGAACGGGGCGTCAACGCACCGGGCCCCTCGCGTCGGCCCGGAGTGCGCACCCGCGCCACGGTGGACCCTACCTTTTCGACCCCTTCGATGAGGCGCGGAGAGCACCCTTGTACCGACGCACCTCGTCACGCAGCGAAAAATGTTGCAACTTGTACCTCGGTCCTACGCGATACCCCGGCTGGGTGCCCGGCGATTCGATCACCAACGCCCCCTGATCCGTCGGTCTGGCGCGTTCGTCGATGACCTTGCGCGCGCGCACCACCCAATCGTGGATGTTCCTCCCCGAGACATCGCCTTCGATGGAGGGGTCGCTCCGAACCTCGCGGATCGTGTCGTTGATATAGGCGGCGAGCACCTCGCCCGTGGTGTACTCTGGCTCCGCTGGGTCGCGCGCCCGTGCCTCCTCCGCGTACTGGAGCACGGCGAAGAATAGGAACAACCTATGTTCGTCCTCCTCTACGACCGCCTGATCGCCGAGGTACACGCGGTCGTCGCCGCGCTGGATGTGGACGACCGGCAAGCCCGTCGGAGTGCCACGATGCAGGTAGGGTGGCGGGGGTAAGATGTCAGCCCCCCCGCCGGCTCCGGCGTCCGCAGGAACGGGGCCGGCGGCCAGCGCCCGGCGAAGTGCGCCGCCGCCGGGGCTCGCGAGGGCGCGTGCGAGCATGACGCCCCTGTCGCCGTAGCGCGCCGCAGCCACGGCGCCCGTGGTGATCCACGCCGCCCGTCTCCCGATCACATGCCGGATCTCGCGCCATTCCTCGGGCGCGGTGTCCGCGGAGATCACCACGCAAGGTTGTCCCTCGTCATCGTGCCACGCCAGAACTCCCGGCACCCGGCGGTTCGCACCCTCGATCCCGGGCAAGATGGCGTCGCGGACCACGGGCCAGACGGCACGCTCATCCACATGGACGACAATCTGGTGAAACCAGGGAAGGTGCGCCTGGTCGGACGGCCAAATCGCAGAGCAGCGGCTGCAAGAGAGGCGGAGTCCGGCCGGCTGCGCGAAGGGTGCCCCCCCTCGAACGGAGCCGACCTCACCGACCACGACTCCGGTGCATCCTTCCGGGGCATTCTCGGGCCGCGCCAGGATGGCGGGGCTCCCGCACCGGAACGCCGCTCGCTCCTCCATGCTGATGAGCCCTTGGGTCGCGAGGCGTTTCAGCTCGTCCAACTCCCAATTCGCCGGGTTGTCAACCGTGCTCCCGAGGAGGCGCGTCCAGTGCCGCTCGGCCATTTCCGACGGGCGCTTGGCGTACGGCGAGCTGCGCCCGGTCGCGTCACCGAGACTGCGGGGGTTGATGCAGACACCCAGCTCCGACTCGAACAGGCTCTGAAGGGCCTGCCCGACCTCGGGGCTCACGCCGCGCGACGTGTAGGCCAGCGGAAGCTCCGACGCGAAAGGATCCTCGGGGTAGTGAAGCTCGATCCGGTAGACGTGGCCGGCGTGGCTGAACCCCATCTTCACCCGGAGGACGGTCGCGTAGTCCCTCGCGAACCCCACTTTCGCGGACCACAGCTCCACGAGCGCCGGCTCCACGCGCTCCTGGCCGTGGTTGCCGAGCTTCAGCACAGGCCGACGCCACAGCCCCGGCAACTCGGCGACGACCTCAAGGAGCCGGAACGTCTTGTCCGACGGGTTGACGAGCCGGTCGTGGAACTCCATCATCCGATCCGGTGTGAGCGGGTCGCGTGCCCACTCGTAGGTCGCCGTCGCGTCCCACAGTGCCGTTGCGAGCCTTCCCGCCAGCACCCGCGCGCGCTCCGGGTCGAAGGCCGAGACGTGGGCGCGGTCCATCTTCTCGAAGAAGCGAACGTAGACCCAATCCTCTTTGTGCCCAGGTTGAAAGTGGTCATCGTCGTCCCGCGATGACGTCGCTCCGCCGCGGTCACGGAACCCGAGGAGCACGTCCTCCGCCCACGGTCGGGCGACCACCGAGCGAAGAGCGAGCTTGCCCCGCTGTGCGCCCATCGCCCGCAACGCCTCGGCGGCCAACTTCCGCCAGGGCAGATCCGGGATAGGGGCCGTCAGAACGCGATGTTGACCGGTCGCCCGGATAGTGACACGCTTCCGCAGTCGCCAGTCGTCCAGCGCCCGGGCGGAGAACAGGTGCCCGAGACTGGCCGCAGCGATTCGAGCCGCCAGCGCGCCACGGTCGCGTCGGCCCGGCGAGTCGGGTTCCGCCACCGCGTCCTCGCCAAGCGCGATCCGCGCGGCGTCAACGATCGCGGGGGTGTCCATCTTCGCGACGTAGGCCGCCGCCAACATCAGGTTCGCCCTCACCGGAGTGGAGTCCCCGAACGAACGAAGCACGTCGCGGGCCGCCTCGGCGTTTTCCCCGTCCCCGAAAAGCCGGTGGAAGAGCACATCCGGTGCCCGCGCGATCTCGTTCATCGAACGCCGGAAGCCAAGAAACCCGAGCCCGTCCTCCCAGAAGTGGGGGTCGGGTTCAGCGTCGAGTCGCTGCGGGGTGGCGAGTGGATCATCGGCGGCGAAGGTGGGCATTGCAAATCCCGGCGGGACGAGGGGGCACGCCGGGACGGCGCGCGCGAGGGCACCCGCCATAACGCGCCGAACCGCAGCACGTTACATCTGTTCAGGTCGTCTGCGGTTGGGCTGGACGGCGGCCAGGAATTACGTCAAGCTCCGGCCCCGCTGACCCCTCCCCGGAGCCCCATGTCGATCTCGCCCACCCGCCGAACCGCCCGACCGGGCCGATCACCCGCCGCAAAGGCCGCCGCCGCCGCGCTGGCCCCCTCGATGAAGCAGGCGGTCCTCTACGCCCGCGTGTCCTCGCGCGAGCAGGAGCGCGAGGGCTTCTCCATCCCCGCACAGCAGGCGATCCTCAAGAAGTACGCCGCCGACAACGGCTTCGCCATTCTGGAGGAGTTCATCGACGTGGAGACGGCGAAGAAGACCGGGCGGATCGCGTTCACGCGGCTGCTCCTGATGCTCAAGAAGAAGGGCGTCAAGGCTCCGGTCGTCCTGGTGGAAAAGACCGACCGACTCTACCGAAACCTCAAGGATTGGGTCGCTCTCGACGAGATGAAGGTGGACATCCACTTCGTCAAGGAGGGCATTGTGCTCTCGGACGAGTCGCGGTCCTCGGAGAAGTTCATCCACGGGATAAAAGTGCTCATGGCCAAGAACTACGTGGACAATCTCTCGGAGGAGGTCAAGAAGGGGATGGTCCAGAAGTGCGAGGAGGGGCACTACCCCGGTGCCGCACCCATCGGCTACCTGAACCGGCGCGAGAACGGCAAGAGCCAGCTCGTCGTGGACCCCGAGAAAGCCCTGCTCGTCCGCAACCTGTTCGAGCTGTACGACCGGGGGGACCACAGTGTCGAGACGCTCGCCGCCTACGCGCTGAAGGCGGGTCTGAAGGGCCGCAACGGCGGCACCCTCGGCAAGAGCGTGATCCACTCGCTGCTCCGCAACCCGCTGTACGCCGGGCAGTTCCATTGGGGCGGAGCCGTCTACGCCGGGAAAGACCCCGCGATCATCCGCTGGGAGGTCTTCGAGCGCGTGCAGGCTCGGCTTGACGGGCACCCCTACACGCGCGCCCGCGAACTCACCTTCGCCTACACCGGCATGATCACCTGCGGGCACTGCGGGGCCGCGATCACCGCGCAGATCAAGAAGGAGAAGTACATCTACTACCACTGCGCCCGGTACTGCGGCACCGGGATGATGCCCGAGGCCAAGCTGTCGGCGCAGTGGCTCCGCGAGGTCTCGGTCCTCACGATGCCCGAGCACCTGGTCGCCGCCGTCAAGAAGGCCCTCACCGGCTCCCGGCAGGAGATCGAGCTGGACGTGTCCGCCCGCGTCGCCGCCGCCACGGCCCGCATGGACCGCCTCGGCAAGCTGGTGAACGCCGCCTACGAGGACAAGCTCGAAGGGCGCATCGACAACGACTTCTTCAACGCCAAGCGGGCCGAGTGGGAACAGCAGCGCGGCGAGGCCGCCGAGGAGATCCAGCGGCTCGCCCGCGTCAGCTCGCAGAACCTCGATACGGCCATTTTGGTGCTGGAACTCGCGAACCGCGCCTACGACCTACTTTCTTCGCGGGAGCCCCTCCAACAGCGCCGTTTGTTGGAAGTGCTCTGCTTGAACTCTACTTTTACCGATGGGCAGCTCTCGGTGACCTTCCGGAAACCCTTCGATGTATTGGCACAATGGCCGAAGTCAGAAAAGGAGAACGGTGGCAATTCTGATGATCAGAACGGCCACCGTTCGGAATGGTCGGGGCGACAGGATTCGAACTTGCGACTTCTTGGTCCCAAACCAAGCGCTCTACCAGGCTGAGCTACGCCCCGATGGTCTCCGACTAACCACCCGCGCGCCGTTCCGCTCCCGAACCGGTCGAACCCTCTTCAACAGGTCGCGCGCAGCCCGCTGCGGCGTCATGCCGTAGTCTCTCCGAGCAGGGACGCCCAGATCGACATAAGCGGGGCTCACCAGAGAGAACTGATGCTCCTCTCGCGTCAACGCTCGTCGTAAGTTCCTCGGGGCCGTTCACCGCCGTGGGGGCGGCCATCGCGACGGCCTCCAGTGGCGACACGATCAGCGTGGCCGCTGGCACATGGACGGAGTGCCTGGACACCGGTGGCAAGAACCTCACGATCGTAGGCGCGAGCATGGCCACGACCACGCTCACAGCAGGCAGCACCTGAACCAACGGGTTTTCGGTCGATAACGGCGAGTCCGTCACGCTGCGGGACCTCACGGTCACGCACCCGTCGTACCGCGCAGCTCGGCGTGCACGCGGGGGCTGCCGTAGGTCTCGCGGCTCCGCTTGTGCGCCTCCCAGACCAGCACGCCGAGGCGTCGATCCTCGGCGTCGTGTGCCGCTTCCGGGCGGTCCCGCCACGCGTGGAAACCGGCGGTGGACACCAACAGCGACCGGCACAGCACGGTCACCGGCCACGTTGCCCTCTCCACGTCGATGAATGCGAACCTCACGCATTCTCTTTCGCGAAGGGCGTCCGCTTTGGACTGGGTGACCCAGCCATCGAGCGCCGACCGCGTCAGGTCGAGGTCCCTGGCCACCTGCGCAATCGTCCGTCCCTCGACGACCACCAGTCGGACCGCGCCGGCCTTGAACGCATCGGTATACTACCGGCGTTGACGGCCCGGCTTCCGCTTCTGCTTGAGTGTGCTCTTGATTTCCATGTCTGCTGTCTCGCATGCCTCTCAGGAAGTGTCCACGAAAGCGGATCAAAATCAATCGACCAGGACTGCAACGGCGTGGATGCCAACGGCGACACGGGCGGCGACACGTCGGGGGAGGAAGACCCGGGTCCGGGCGACAACGGCGACACCGAGATCCCCAAGGACGAGATCAGCCTGGAAGGGGGCTGCGACTGCTCAACGCCGGGTCAGGCGGCTGCACCGATGGCCGTGGGCCTGGGCGCGTTGCTCTTGCTGCGGCGCCGGCGATTCAGCGGCCGTGAACCTCGCCACTAAGGCACAGCTCGCGGCGGCGTAGCGCAAACGCGTGGCCGCCCGCGGGGAGCGGTCCAGAAGCGAAATGCAGGGTGCCAGGCATCGGCATCGGCTTGGAGAAGCGCGCGTGGATCCGACATGCTGCGGGCACATCCTGGTCCATCTCGGCGAGGCTCCGCGCAAGTGCCCACCATCCGTGCGCGATGGGGCGTTTGAAGCCGAACAGTCGCGCGGTCACTGGCCAGAGGTGGATGGGGTTGTGATCCCCGGTCACCGCTGCGTACCGCCGGCCAAGGTCGGCAGCTAACGGCCAGATCACCGAGCGGGAAGCCTTCCAACTCGGCTCCTGCTGGCGGGGACGCTTCACGCCATCTCCGGGCAGCTCGCGCGACAGGATGGTGGTTACGCCGTGCCACACCTCCTCGCCGTCGACTGAAATGACCGTATGCAGGTCGAACTCACCGCCGTTTCGAGCCACCCGTGGACCCTCCACCCAAGCGCGACCCGACAGCGCTTCGCGGGCGCAGATGGCTCGCCGTTGCTCGATCACCTGTTCGGTGTGAATGATCCCGAACAAGCGGAGCGGGAAGGCCGCATGCGTCAGCACCGCGAGCTGAAGCCCCCGCGCCAAAGCATCGCAATATGTGACAGGCAGCACCTCGGTTCCGGGGAAACCGCACACGCGGGCGTAGTCCGCAGGCGCGGGGACAAGCCTGCGTGCGGTGGCTTCGATGGCGGGGAAGGGCTCGCCAGGTGCGTGGTGCCGGCCACGCTTCATCGCAACGGTGGCGAGCGAAATGGCAGGCGGCGTGTCGAATTCCAGGGTTATCCCCACGGGTGCTCCTGCCGCCAGGCCATTGGCCAAGCGGAACCGCAGTTTCCCGGGATTTGCTTGCCCGCGGCATCCGTCACGAAGTTGCCGACATCGTGGAACGCTCGTTCGCTGTTTGAACGCCCCTCGCGGGACCGCATCGGCTCCACCTTTCCGTGGCGAAGGAGGCCCACAATATCTGGCGGCCCGCTGCGGAGATCCACGAGGGCACCCTTGCGCGATGCGTTCATCAGTTGCTCTTCGTTGCCGATGGGGTCAGCCACCGTCTTGGCTTTCAAGGTCCACACAAGGAGCGAGGTTGGGTCGCGACCTGGAAAGGCTCCAGCCAACAAATCGGCGTAACCATGAAACTGCTTACCCACGTCGTTCTGGTTCACCGGACCGGCCATGAGGCAAACCCCGGCCAACAGGTCGCAGCCCGCTGGAATGTCGATGCACCCGGATAGCTCGCAGACCAGAGCCGAACGAGCGGAGGCAGCCCCGAAGGCGCGAACGGCATGCGCGAAGTCGAGTCCGGCCGCCTGCACCTCGGCGCGGGACAGTCCGCCGACGTAGATCCGCTGTCCCGCGAGGGCAAACGCCTTTTTCCCGCGGGCCGCGTTGGTGCTCAGGCTTCGCAGCAGGGGCAGGTCGGCCCAGAGGGGTAGCGCGGAGACGAGCTGGTCGGTGATGTCTTCCAAGTCCCGCCGCACGGACCGCAGGCGCTCCTTTCCGCCGTCCGTGAGAACGTCGATCCGCTCCAGGAGCAGGAGGGCCTTGGCCGCCTCCCGGTCTATGCCCGTCCAATGACAGAACGCGTTGTACGCGGCGCGGCCCGCCATCTCCACCAGTTCATCCGGCACGTCCATGTCCTGGCGCGACTGGTAAGGGTTGGGTGCCTTTTCCTCGGCGTTGACCCCGGGTTGGATGCGTTCCGAGCGGAGGCTCATCAGCGTGGCGCCCAGCTTACGGCACAGGGGTTTTCCCAGGTCAAGGGGTGTCGCGACCGTGCCGACTTCGGCGATCAAACACACCCGCCATCCCTCGCGACGCTCTGCCCCGGTCAGGCCGACCAGCGCCTCAATCTTGCTGAGGACTTGGGCGTTCTTTTCCTGCCATGCCGGACCGGAGAACGGTTGCATCCACACGTTGGCTTGGCGAGTGCCGTTGGAAGCGATCACCGCGGCCCGCTCGATGGAGTCGGCCCAGATCCCGACGTGGAGGTGTTGGAGGAAGCCCACGGTCGGGATGTCGTCGGCGTGATGGAACTTCTTCTGCCATGCGCGCTTCGGGACCGTGAAGAGCGAGGCCACGGTCTTGTGCCCGACGAAGGTCAACAGGAAGGTGAAGGGGGTGCGGTACGGGCGTGAGAAGCCCACATGCGTGTAGGCGGCGCCTCCAAGTACCGGGCGTTCGCAGCCCTCGAGCTGCTCCAACAGCGGCACAAGCTGAGCGGAGTCGGCCGGTCCGAGCGTGATCTGGCGATGCCCGCGGAAGTTCGTGGACTGTCGTGAGGTGAGCACGCCGAGCGCAGCTTCTTCGAACAGCTCGCCCTCGGTGACAGGGGTGCCGGGCACGAAGGCCGTCGGCGGCTCCAGGGAGAACAGCCCCGAGGTGAGCCGGGCTTCCTCGGCCGTCAAGCTGGGGCGCGTTCGGTAGCCGACCGGGCTTTCGCTGGCGAGCTGGTCGGGCAGCGTGTAGCGGTCACGCTTCGCCCCTGCTTCGGCGAAGGCGGCGTTTCGGCCGATCCGCTGAGCCTGAGGAGGGGAGGGGATGAGGGTGAGCGAGACGGGCTTTTGCATGAGCCGGGCGAGCGTAGCGCAATGTCGGGGGTCTGGGGATGGGCAACGCGCGGAACCGGCATGGTCACCCATGGTGTCCCATGGGTGAGGGCGGAGAGGGGGAGAGGGCGGCGAGCCCTTTCCCCCCCGACACGATACACTCGCGGCCGTGTTCCACCTGCTCCTGGCGTGCGTGGTCGAATCGCCCCCTGACTCCGTTGTGGTGGTGGAATCGGTGGTGCCTGGGTGCGGCGATGGTGTCATCGATGGGGATGAGCTGTGCGATAACGCCGTTGCCAACAGCGACACTGTGGCGGATGCCTGCCGTACGACCTGCTTCCCGGCGGCGTGCGGCGATGCGGTGATTGACGCGGCCGAGGCGTGTGACGACGGTGGCGTTCGGGGCGGGGATGGCTGTTCGTCGTCCTGCGGGCTGGAACTGGGCACGCCGGATCTCGAGCCGAACGAGGAGTGGGATTCAGCAACCCCCGTGGTGCCCATGGAAGGCCCCGACGAGGCGGATGGCAGCCTGACCGACCGCGATATCGATTGTTGGGCCGTCGAGGTCCTCCCGTGCGGCGCCGTTTCCGCCGTCCAGAGGCCTCCTTGTGGTCCCGCGCTCACGCTCGCCCTCCATTCGCCCGACGGGAGCTACGTCGCAGCGGGGTCCCCGAATGAGGAAGGGTGCGCGGTTCTCGACCCGCTCACCGCCCCCGGTGCTCGATGGGTCGAGGGGGGTGTCTGGTCTGTGTGTGTGTCGGCCGTGAATCGTGCAGACGTGGCGGAGTATGTGCTGGATCTTGATACACCCGACCCCACCGCCATCGGTGCTCCCTCGTCTGGGGCCGACACCGATGCCGACCGCGTGCCGGATACCTGCGACACCGACCTCGATGGCGATGGCCTCGACAATGCCGTGGATAATTGCCCCGACATCAGCAATGGCCCCAACACGCCGCCGCCGGCGCTCTCGACGAATGGCTACATCCGCCATTGGCTGAGCGCGGGCCCCTTCACCGGCGGCGCCACCACCGCCGAATGTCGCCCTTCGGAGCAAGCCTTCGTGGGCGAGGATGCGGGGATCGCGCCCGCCGTGGGTGAACCCGCGGGCGACTTGACTTGGACCTACGCTTTGCTCACGGGGGACACCTACGACCTCAACGGCCCCTACGGCTGGGCCACCCCCTCTCGCGAGTCCTACACCTTGGTGTACTTGCAAAGCCCCACAGCGCGGTCGCTCACGTTGTCGTTGGGCGCGGATGATGGAGTTTTCGCGTGGTGGAACGGTGCCTTCGTCCTTGACGTGGGGAGCTGCCAGGGCGTGAACGCCGACCAGTTCCAGGCGACCGTGGCCGTGAACGAAGGTTGGAACACTCTGCTTGTGAAGGTGCGCGACTGGGGTGGGGGCTGGGGCCAGGCGGTGCGGTTCCTCGATGGCGGTGTCGCGGTGACCGACCTTGTGCCTTCGCTGTCCCCCGACGGCGCCTGGGTGGCGGACCAGACCGACCGCGATGGCGATGGCCTCGGTGATATCTGCGACGGCGAGCCCTGACCGTTCAGGCGGGCTCGGCGCGGTTCCGCATCAGCCCTTCCTGGGCGACCGAGGCGACCAATGTGCCATCGCGCGTGTAGAACCGACCCTGGACCAGGCCGCGAGCGCCGGAGGCCGAGGGGCTCTCCACGTCGTACAGCAGCCAGTCGTCGAAGCGGAAGGGCCGATGGAACCACATCGCATGGTCCAAGCTGGCGACCTGCATTCCAGGCGTGAGCCAACTCACGCCATGCGGCATCATCGCTGTCGGCAGGAAGTTGAAGTCGCTGGCGTAGGCGAGCAGGTAGCGGTGAACGGCGGGGTCGTCGGGGAGCGGGGCCGAGGCGCGAAACCAGAGCTGCCGGCGGGGTGGCATCTTTTTCGGCCGGAGGAGACTCCAAGGTTGGACCGCACGAATCTCGATCGGTCGGTCCGCGACCGCCTGGGCACGCAGCGGCTCCGGGATCTGGTCGAAGACCAGCCGTGCCGCCTCCTGTTCGCTCAGCAGCCCCTCCGGAGGAGGAACGTCGAGCGGCATGGCGGCGGCGTGGTCGAATCCCCGCTCGTCGCCCTGGAAGCTGGCGGAGAGGATGAAGATCGGTTGTCCACCTTGAACGGCGACGACACGCCGGGTCGTAAAGCTTGAGCCGTCGCGACTTGGGTCCACTTCATACCCGATGGGAAACCTCGCATCGCCCTGACGCAGAAAGTACGCGTGCATCGAATGGACATGGCGGCTCGCTGGCACGGTCTGGGCGGCAGCGGACAGCGCTTGTCCCAGCACTTGCCCGCCAAAAACCACCCCCCAGCCCAAATCCTGGCTCTGGCCTCGAAAAACCCGGTCCTCAATTCGTTCGAGGCGGAGCAGTTGGAGGAGCTCGGTCAGCACGTCGCGCATGGCCACGACCTATCAACAAACGGGGGAAAGGGCTCGCCGCCCCTTCCCCTACCGCTCCATTCCCTCCGGCCTCCAAGCTGCGCTTTCCGGCCTGCGGTTTCGGGCGCGTTCCTGCCGCGGCGTGCGAGAGCTGGTCAGGGTGGCGGGAGTCGCCACACCAGCAGCCCATCCCGCTCGACGGGCGCACCCAGCGCCGGTTCGAGGGTGGAGCGGAGCGAGGCCGGAAGCCCAGCTCTGGCCTCGAATTCGGGGTGGATGATCACCCAACCATAGGTTTGTTGCAGGTGATCCAGCGCGATCCGGTCAAGTGGAGCCGGCGTCGTGTCGCGGGCCATGCGGTTCGGCAGCAGGGCAAAGGTGGCCGGGTCGCCGTTGTCGTTGGCCCGGGCGTCGGGCTTGTAGGGAACCGGGTGACTGTGAACGGTCTGGAACCAGAAATACTGGCTTGTCGCCATGCGGGTGCCCACATCTCCCGGGAGGTCGAGGACCCCTCGCGAGTCGGTTTGTTCCGCGATCTCATGGTAGATGGCGGGGATCCGGGGGGAGGACTCGGGAATGGGCCAGACTGCGAGCGAGCCGAGCATCCCTTCGGCGGCGACGACCAGCGAGAGCACGCCGACGATCCACGCGGGCCGCCCGACGAGCGCCCGAGCGGCCAGCACCGCCACCATCGCCTGCGCCGCGACCGAGAGCCGCAAGGGGTGGGTGATCGCGAGCTCAGGAACGAGACGCTGAAGGTGGGCGAAGGGAAGGAAGACCGGGTGGTGGTCGAACAGCACGAACCGCCCGCCGAACCAGAGCTGCGGACCCAGGGCGAGTACAAGCGAAAGCGCTGCGAAGACGACGATCTCTCCGGTGTGGCGCCGGTTCCCACGCAGCCGCAGCAGGGTGCCCGCCCCGGCCAGCAGGATCACGCTCCAACGGAGGTAGCCGGTGTGGCGAAAGGCCTCGCCGTACTTCCCCTCCAGGTCGACCGATGTAAAGCTGCCAGGCATCCAGAAAACCTGGGGGTCCACAGCGTTGTGGGAGGCCAGCTCGCGATTGAGCCCTTGGGCCCGCATCACCAGGGCTGCGGGGTCGGCCAGCGAGGCACGCAGCGCCCAGGCACCGGGCAGGGCGATGAGGATCAGCACGGCCGCCGCCAGGAGCAGGCCCCGCGGCGAACGCGACCGCAGCGCCCACACCCCCGCTGCGAGCCCCACGGTCACGAGGCCGTAGTAGAAATTGGCGAGCACAGACAGTCCCAGCACCACCCCGAGCAGCGCCCACGCCACGGGGGTCGCCAGCCGCACAGCCCGGTAAGCGGCCAGGGCGGCGGCCGGGATCCAGTAGATGGCCGCGACTTCAGTGATGCCATTCTGGAGCTCGCACAACAGCATGGGGCATGTGGCATAGGCCACGCCTGCGAGCACGGCATGAGGGCCTTCCCCCCACAGTTCTCGGGCGAGCGCACACGCAAAAAAGCCGGCCAGCGCGACCCGGCCGATCACCAGTGCCTCGTAGGCGAAGTGCGGTCCGAGCGTGAGGGTGAACGGCAGGGAGCCGAGCGCTCCGATGGCGTCGATGTAGTAGAGAACCCCACCGTCGGGTGCCCCGAGCAGCTCGGTGAACCACGGTATTTGTCCGTGACTCAGCGCATCGGCCACCCACCACAGGCCCCAGGCGTGGTTCCAGACATCGACGTCGGCGTTCCCAGTGAGCCCCCCGCGTGGCAGGACCACGACCAGCGCGAGCGCCAACCAGCCGGCCAGGGCTCGGGAAACGTGGAGGGTGGACATGCCGAGTTTCGGGTATATCTCGCACCCGATGGCGAAGACTCTGCGCCCCCTGACCCCCGAACGCGTCCGCGCCGGCGTTCTCCGTCATGTGCAGCGCTACTCGGCGCCCCGCCAGCATGTGCGGCGCCTGTACCTTCGCAAAATCGATACTTCGCTGCGGAGCTTCGAAGGTGACCGGGAGGTGCTCGTGGCCGCGCTCGACGAAGCGCTGGGTACCGCCGAGCATTATGGCTACATCAATGACGCCCGCTTCGCCGAGGTGCGGGCGGCGCGTGGCATCGCCCGCGGAGTGTCGCCCAGGCAGATCCAGGCCCGTCTGGGAGCGAAGGGGATCGACTCCGCCGCGATCGAGGCAGGCCTGGCGTCCACGGAGGGGAATCCGGAGGTATTGGCCTGTGCCGCCTATGTGAAGCGGCGCAGGATGGGCGGGTGGCGACCGCCCGAGGAGCGTGTCCTTCACCGAGAGCGCGACCTCGCTCGCCTGGGCCGTGCCGGCTTTAGCTACACGGTTGCGCGCGCCTCCCTCGACGTTGAGGGCGACTGATCCCCCAAACTACCCCTACGGCAGCAGCTCTACGAGGCTGGCGCGCTGAAGCGACTGCATGAACTCGGTGACCCGCTGGACATCCGCCTTCCCCTCCCGCAGCCGATGGGCCTCCGCGATCTCCGCGACCGTGGACGTGCCGTCGATCAGTCCCCAAAGGGCGTGGTCATCGGGCCCAATTGGCATGTACACCGTGCGGTTTTGCCCGACGAGCACCCAGAACCACTCCATCTGGCGAAGCTCGAAAGGGAGCACCCGCGGGCGCTGCATCAACAGCGGCGTTCCCCGGTCGGCGTCCTTGACGCGGAAGACAACCCCGCCCGCCCGGCGCTGAACCAGCTGCGGGGGGGGGGCGGCGCGTTGAACGGTCTGGCGAGACTCTTGCATGCGGCTTCCGGTTCGCCGCATGGATCGGCGTGGGGGCCGCCGGACATGAGGGGGGGGCCGTTCTGGGCCGGGGCCGGGCGGCCTGGGACCCCTGTCAGATCGGGGTGGCGTTGCGGATCTGCCTTGCGACACTGGGGAAGCCCGCGGCGCTGCATTCGTCGGCGATCGTGATGGCTTCCGCCGTATTCGCCTGAAGGCGCGTGACGAACCAGCGCGCGATGAAGCACACCTCCTGCTCGCCCAGCTTTTTGGCCGTGGCCGTTGCCTGTTCCAGGTCGTCGATCACGGACTCGCCGCGCAGCCCGCGCAGGAAATGCAGGTACACGTCGTTCATCACCACGCCACGGTCCCACGCGCACTCGTTGGCGAGCTCGCGGGACTGTTCGAACGCGGCCCAGGCGCGCCCGAGGTCGCCAAGGCGTAGCAGACTGTCGCCGATGTTGTGGAGGTTCGTGACCTCTCCGGGGCGGTAGCCCAGCCCTCGCCGCAGCTCCAGGGCTCGTCGAAACTGGGTCAGTGCCTCGGCGGGTCGTTCCTCGTCCAGCCAGGAAGTGCCAATGTTGTTGACCACGCGCCCCACGAGCACGCGGTCGTTGGCGCGCTCGGCGTGCGGAAGCGCACGATCGAGGAACTCGCGGGCCGCAGCGCTTTCTCCGAGTCGACTGGCGTGATTCGCTAGTCCCAGGAGCATGCGGGCCGCCAGGTCTCCGCGCTCGCCGGCTGCGGTCAGCCCTGCTTCGTACACGGTGCGCGCGTCGTCCACGCGGCCTTCGTCCAGCGAAAGGGCCCCGAGCACCTCAAGACATCGGATGTGCAGGGCGAGGTCGCCGGCCCGCCGCGCGATGCCGCTGGCGTCTTCCACGCTGGCTCGGGCGACCGCTTGGCGTCCACGTGCCGCGTACAGTTGGCCCAGTGCGAGCTGCGCTCGCGCTTCTGCGAGTCGGGGGCCCGATTCGGCAGCGATGTCCAAGGCGATGGTCAGCATCCGTTCCGCGGATGCAAGCCCGAGCAACCGCGCAACTTCGCCGGCACCGACATGCAACCGCGCTTCCATCTGCGCATCCCGTTCCGACTTGGGGCCGGCATCCAGCCAGGCGATCCCGCGGAGGAAGCAGTCCAGGGCTCGCTCGAAGAACTGGGTTCGGCAGTGGTCTTCCCCCGCACGCACCACGCTCGCAACCGCCTCGCGCACGCGGCCACCCGCCTGGCAGTGCTGGGCGTAGGCTTCCAGAACCGTGTCGAGACGGTTCCCGTGAACTCGTTCCATGGCTGCCGACACCATGCGGTTGTATTCTCTCCGCTGAACGCCTAGAATGCCGTTGTTCACGCATTCCCAGACCAGCACGCTGGCGAAGCTGTACGCCGTGTCCTGGGCTCGGCCGTCCGGAGCGACCAGCCCGGCGCGCACCAGTTCGCCGACGAGCGCCATCGGCTCGTCGGCACCCACGGCTTCCCCGAGCAGGGTCGGCGAAAAGCCGAGCCCGATCACCGCCGCGACCTGAAGCGCGCCCTTGGCGAGGGGGTCCAACGCATCCACCCTCGCGGCGATGAGGCCCGCGAGCGTGTCCGGCAACTTCGGCTGAACATGCGGGTCCTTCAGGCGTGCCCGAGTGCCTTCGTACCAGATCCGTCCCGACTGGCGCAGCGCCTTCAGCACTTCTTCCAGGTACAGCGGGTTCCCTTCCGCCGTTTGTCGTACCAGCTGAGCGAGGTCGGGCCCGATCGATTCCGCCCCAAGCAGGTCCGCTGCCAACGCCTCAACCTGCTGCGTTTCGAGCGCACCGAGGGCAACGAGGTCCATTCGGCCTACGAGATCCGGGTGCAGTCCTGCGCGCCAGGAAGCCAGCAGCAGCACGGGTTCGCCTTCGGTCGCATCGAGCAGTTGGCTGAAGAGCTGGAGTTCGAAGGCGTCGAGGTATTGAACATCCTCCAGCATCACCAGCGTCGGGCGGTTTCGGGCGAGTCCCCGAACCAGCTTCACCATGACCGTGTCGATGGCTTTGCGGGCGGGAAATCCGCCATTGCCCATGTCCATCGCGAAGAGCGTGGCGATCACCCCGATGTCGGATTCCTCCAGGTGAAGTTCGGTGAGTCGCTGGAGCCGCTCCTTCACCTCTGCGCCACCGGTATCCGCCTCGATGCCCAGGATATCGCTGATGAGGTCGCGGAAGGGTGCGAGCGGGCGGTCGGCGCCGAAGGGCCGTGCGCGCCCGTGGAAGACGGGGATGTCGCGTCGGGACGCAAGATCCCGAAGCTCGCGGAAGAACCTTGATTTTCCTGAACCTGCTTCGCCGACCACGCCGATCCTGGCGCCGCGGCCGTCTCGCACGTTCGCCAGGGCGTCGCGAACGACCTCCAGCTCGTTCGCCCGGCGAAGCCATCGGCCCTGCACGCCCCGGCCCCCGCGGCGGCGCCCTTCGCCAAGCATGAAGCTGGCCCGCGTGGCGCGGGTGCCCTTGCGGCGTAGCTCGGGGCCGCGTTCGAACGGGAAACGGTCCCCGGCGAGCGCGGCCACCCGGTCGGAAACCAGCGTAGTCCCTGGGTCGGCGGCATACGCCAGCCGCACGCAGGTCTTCATGGTATCGCCCCGCGCGGTGTACCTGTAATGGCGACCGATCCGCTTCCCCACGTTGAGCTCCCCAACGTGGATGCCGATGCTGAACTCCGTGGGGAGGCCACGGCGGCGAAGGCGGCTTGCGAGGCGGTGGAACTCGGAGGCGCAGGCCAGAGCGCGGTCCAGGTCATCGCCCAGGGCGCGGGGGAGACCGAAGAATACGAACAGGGTGTCATCGTCGAAGCGCTCGGCGATGCCGCCCATCCGGTCGATCAGCGTGCGCACCATGCGCAACATTTTGAAGTGGACGCGGGCGATCTCCTCGGTTTCGGCCCTCGCGGAGAACTCGGTGAGCCCGTTGACCTCAACGACCATCACCACCACGTTCTTGCGTTCCCCGTGCAGGCCGAGCGCGTGGCGCGGTGGCCGTTCCTCGGCGTTCAGCGCGGATTCGCTGGTGGAGTGACTCGAGCCGGTCGAGTCCGGTTCGACGCCCGTGTGCATGGCATCCAGGTCTTCAGCCAACAAGTCCAGGTTATTCGGGGCTGCTGTGCCGTCGGCGATCTGCTCCGCCCAAAGTCGGTGCATCAGGCGGGCGAGGTCGCCGGCGCCGGTCTGCCATCCTTCGGCGAAGGCGAGGGAGCGCAGGTCCTCCTCGAAGGCTGCGGCCAAGGGGTAGCGATCAGCGGGATCCTTCGCCAACGCTTTTTGCAGAATGATCCACAGGTTTAGCGGCACATCCGGATGGAGGGGGCGCACATCGGGGATCACGCATTCGACCACCTGGCGCAGCTTTTCGTCCGGGTCGTCATTGGAGAAAAGGCGTTTGCCAGCAAGCATTTCATAGAGGACCACGCCGAGCGAGAACAGGTCGCTGCGGTGGTCTACGGTGCGCCCGCTGGCCTGTTCGGGCGACATGTAGGCGAACTTGCCCCCTCCGGGACGCCCGGCCTGGGCGGGGTCGGTCTCGCCGGCCGACTCCCCCATCAGTCGCGCGATCCCGAAGTCTACAAGTTTGACCTCGCCTTCGTAGCTGACCATCACGTTGTGTGGGCTCACATCGCGGTGAACGATGTGGAGCGGCCGGCCATCGGGCGTGGAGCGTGCGTGCGCGTAGCCGAGACCGCGGAGGATCTTCCCGGCGATGTACACGGCGAGCCCCACATCCACCCGTTCGCCCTCCCGCCGCAGCATCCGCAGCGTTTGGGTGAGATCGCGGCCGTGAATGTACTCCATCGCCATGTAGGGGTCGGCGCCGACCTTGCCGAGGTCGAACACCTGCACGATGTTCGGATGGTTCAAGGCGACGCTGAGCTTCGCCTCGTGGACGAACATTTGGACGAACCGAGAGCTGTTCGCCAGTTGTGGGGCGATCTTTTTGATGACGAGGCGCTTCTCGAAGCCCTCCGCTCCGAAGCTGCGCGCCAGGTACAGCTCCGCCATGCCGCCGACCGCGATGCGCTGGAGAAGCTGGTAGGCTCCGAAGGGGGCTGGGAGGGTGGGCTCCACGCGGGCGGAGTGTAGCCCGTGGTGAGTGCTTGGCAGCCGTTAGCCTGCGCAGCGTGGGGGTAGTTACCCATGGCGCATTCTGCCCCTCCAAGGCCCATGAAACTTTCTGGCACCATGGGTGACTGCAGTGAGGGAGGGAGTGCCACAGACCGGAAATCGGAGGTTGGAGGCCGGAGGGAATGGTGCGGTAGGGGGAGAGGGCGGCGAGCCCTTTCCCCCATTTCATGTTAGCCGGCGCCCACTAGCATGCCTCGACAATCCCCAGCAGTCGCCCTCCGCAGCGTCGTTCTCTTCCCCGGAACGATCACGAGCATCACCATCGGCCGCGGTCCGAGCGTCGCCGCCATGGACGCCCATCTGGACAAGGGTCCCGACCTGGTCTGTGTCCTCCAGCCCGACGCCGGTCTGGAGAATCCAGGTCCCGGTGATGTTGCTAGCGTGGGGGTACTTGTCCGCATTGTAAGAACGATGAACCTGCCGGATGGATCAGTTCGTGCGATGGTCGAGGTCATCGACCGGTGTACGGTCACCGACTTCCACGAGGATGCGAAGGTCGGCACCTGCGCCACTCCCGGTCGCTTCGTCACTCGGCCCGGGGATCTCCGGTCGGCCCAGGCCGCCGAAAAGCGGGTCCGCGAGCTGGCCCCGGAAGTGATGGCGCTCGCATCGGCCGAAAGGCCGCCGGAAGCGCTGGCCCGCGTTCAGGATCTCAACGTGGGCCCCGAGCGGATTGTCGACCATCTTGCTCCGCAAATCGGGCTTGCCCCGATGGAATGCCAGGAGCTGTTGGAAGAAGCCGACCTGGTGAAGCGGCTTGAGCGTCTGGTCTGGTTTCTGGAGCGGGCCAAGGAATACGGCTTGCTCAAGACCCGCATCGCCGCCGAAGTGCAGCGTGCGATGGATGAGAACCAGCGCGAGTACAACCTCCGCGAGCAGCTCAAGGCCATTCAGAAGGAGCTTGGAGAGACCGTTCACGACGAGGTGGGGGTCTACGAGGCCAAGATCGTCGCGAGCGGGATGCCGGAAGAAGTGGCGAAGGAGGCGAGGCGCGAGCTGGACCGACTACGAAAAATCCATGTGGATGCCTCGGAATACATGGTCGCCCGCACCTGGCTCGACTGGATGGTGGCCGTGCCCTGGCAGGTCGAAACCGAGGATCAACTCTCGCTTACGGAAGCCAAAGCCGTGCTCGACGCCGAGCACTACGGCCTTGAAAAGGTCAAAGAACGGCTCCTCGAGTTCCTGGCGGTGCGCCAGCTGAAGAAGGATGCGAAGTCACCGATCCTGTGCCTCGTCGGTCCGCCCGGTGTCGGGAAGACCTCGCTCGGGGCCTCGCTCGGGAAGGCGCTTGGCCGCAAGGTGGAACGCATCGCGCTGGGCGGCATGAAGGACGAGGCCGAGATTCGCGGCCATCGGCGCACCTATGTCGGTGCGATGCCCGGCCGCGTGATCCAGGCGCTGCGGAGAGCGGGAACGCGCAATCCCGTCATCATCCTCGACGAGCTGGACAAGATCGGCAACGACTTCCGCGGCGACCCCGCCAGCGCGCTCCTCGAAGTGCTGGACCCGGAACAGAACGGCACCTTCAGAGACCACTATCTCGATGCTCCCTTCGACCTGAGTCATGTGCTTTTCATCGGCACCGCGAACACGGAAGACCCGATCCCGGCCGCGCTCCACGACCGGCTGGAGATCATCCGATTGCACGGGTACATCGAGGAAGAGAAGGTCGCGATCGGCGAACGCCACCTTCACAAGCGCCTGCTGGAGTCCCACGGGATCGAACCGGGACATGTGGAATTCGGTACCGACATGCTTCGCCATGTCATCCGCAGCTACACCCGCGAGGCCGGCGTGCGATCGTTGGAACGCGAGCTGGCCGCGATTTACCGCAAGACAGCTCGTCGAATCGTCGAGGGCGAAAAGGCTCCGTTTGTGCTCGATGAACCCCAGGTCACTCGCTGGTTGGGCCCGCCGAAGCACCACGCCGAGTTGGCCGAACGGACCGACCGTCCTGGCATTGTGGTCGGCCTCGCCTGGACCGAGTCCGGCGGAGAGATCCTGTTCATCGAAGCGAGCAAGGTGGCGGGACCCCGCGGGTTGAAGCTCACGGGCAGCCTCGGCAATGTGATGAAGGAGAGCTGCGAAGCCGCCATGACCTATGTGCGGGAGCAGGCGGCGCGCTTTGGGATCGATCCAAAGGTGTTCGCCGACAACGAGTTCCACCTCCACCTTCCCGCCGGAGGGATCCCGAAGGATGGCCCGAGCGCGGGCATGGCGATGGCAACGGCGCTCTTGTCGCTGTTGATCGGGAGGCCGGTGCGTCCCAACCTGGCGATGACTGGAGAGATCACGTTGCGCGGAAAGGTGCTGCCGGTGGGCGGGATCAAGGAAAAGGTGCTCGCGGCCCGACGCGCCGGCATCACCGACGTGGCGATGCCCAAGCTGTGCGAAAGGGACCTGCACGACATACCCCAAGTGCTTCGCGACGAGCTGCGCTACCACTTTGTGGAGAACGCGGAAGAGGCGCTGGCCCTGGCGTTTGGGCCGGAATTCCTGCTTACGCCGCCGTTTGTGGCGCCAGCTCCGGTGGTGCCGGCTGTGCCGGAGGCGTGAGGCCCTACCGCACCCGTTCCCCCCCGATCCAAACCGCCTTTGCCGCATGTCCGCCCATGTACTGGACCAGCACCCGCGGGTCGGGGATCTCCCCCGGCGGCGGTGCAAAGATCGCGAGATCAGCTGGGGAGCCTGGCTCAATCACCCCCCCCTCGCACCCCAGGGCGCGGGCCGCGACCGAGGTGATGCCCGCCAGCGCTTCTTCAGGGGTGAGTCCCATCGTGAGGCACGCTAGCGTTGCGCAGGTCCACAGGTCGGAAACGGGGGAGCTGCCGGGATTGAAGTCCGTGGCGACCGCCAACGGTACCCCCGCCGCCCGGAGCTTCGCCACCGGGGGAGGGGGGTCGCGCAGGTAGAGCATCGCCCCCGGGAGCAGCACCGCCACGCTGCCAGAAGCTGCCATCGCCGCGATCCCCGCGTCGTCGATGCGTTCCAGGTGATCGCACGAGAGCGCGCCGAGGCGGGCCGCCATCGCAGCGGCCCCCGTGAATTCGACCTGTTCGGCGTGCACCTTCACCGCCAGACCCGCTGACTTTCCCGCCAGCAAGATGCGTTCGGCCTCGGCGAGCGTGAAGGCACCGCGATCGCAGTACACGTCGATGGCATCGGCAAAAGGTGCGCACGCCGCCAACATCGGGCCGCACACCTCGTCGACGTAGTCGGCGCGGGAGCGGTCGGGGGGGATGGCGTGCGCCCCGAGGAAGGTGGTGACGCGGCGCTGGGGAGAGGCCACGGAGCGGGCGATCCGCAAAAGGCGGGCTTCTGCCTCGATGGTCAGGCCATACCCGCTCTTGATCTCCACGGTGGTCACGCCGCGGTCGAGCATCGTGGCCAACCGTGCGGCGAGGTGGGCGTGGAGATCGGCGTCGGAGGCGGCCGCGGTGGCGTGGACGGTGGTGTGGATGCCCCCGCCTCCCTCCAAGAGCGAGGCGTAACTTTCGCCGCCGAGTCGCCTCACAAAATCGCCGAGGCGCGTGCCCGCCCAGATGGCGTGGGTGTGGCAATCGAACAGGCCCGGCATGCCGATGAGCCCGCTACCATCGAATTCATCGCAGTCATCGGGGCAGATGTCGCTCCCGCCGGGACCTACCCACTCCACCCTTCCGGCACGGAACAGTACGTTTACGTTGTGCAACACGCTCCGGCCTGTCCATAGCGCCGCGAGGTGACGCACGCGTGTGAACGGTTTTCCGCTTGCCGGGGGCCAGGGATTCATGCTACCACGGGCGTTGATTCGAGGCCGGACATGCGCACCCTCTCCTATTTCGTCATCGTTCTCTCCGCGACCGCGTGTACGGATGGTTCGTACTCCAACCAGACCCCCTTTGGCGGGAAGGACTCCGCGGATTCCGATACCGACACGGACACCGATACCGATACCGATACCGATACCGACACGGATACCGACACGGACACGGACACGGACACGGACACGGACACGGACACGGACACCGACACCGACACCGACACCGATACGGACACGGACACGGATACCGACACCGATACCGACGTGGATCTCTGCGAAAACAGCTGGTACGCCGTTCACTACAGCGGCTACCGTCGGGACTACAACATGGAGCTGAACCTCCTGGACTTCGGCGGCGGCACGGGCACCGGGTACCAGGAAGACTACGGTACGGGCTTCGATCTCAACGGCAACAAGGTGTGGGTCATGATTGATTCCGCCGATGGCGGCGGCACGGGCTGGGATGGGGAGGTCTACCTCGGCTGCGAAGACCGCAGCGGAAACGAGGGCCTCTTCATCACCGAATGGGACATGTCGATCCTGACCTCCGGCACGGCAGCTGCGGCTCCCTACGCCGAGATCAGCCCGCCCCGCAAGGTCTTCCCGGCCGAGTACGAGGTGGGCGGAGCCGGTTCCTGGAACTACAACGATACCGCCACGATGACGGATGCCACGATGGGCGCCTCTACGGCCGACACCCAGGGCACCTACACCGACGATGGCTTTGAGGACATCACGATCAAGGGCACGACCTACTCGGCCTACAAGCTCACGAACACCTACACCATGAGTCTCACTACCGTGATGGGCTCGTCGGTGATCAACGGGCAGCAAGAGCTGTGGTACGTCAACGGCATCGGGCTCGTGAAGGAAGTGAACGTGAACACCGACGATGGCTCCACCATCGTAAACCGCTCCCTCACCAGCTTCTCCGGCCTCACGGCGATTTAGGGGGTTCCATGCTCCTTGCGTTCCTGCTGGGCTTGGCCCACGCAGACCCCCATGTGCCGACGTTCGTGGCGGATCCTGCCTACACCAAGGCGCCGTTCGCAGGCTTGGAACGTTTGTACGTCGATCCCGCGATCACCGTCGCGCAAGTGAAGCCGTTGGCGGCGATGCCTGCGGCTGAGGCCATCAAGGATGTCCCGGCCAGCCGTTCGTTGGTGTTCACCAATCCGTTGAACCAATGGGGGGAAATGGCGGTGAACGGCACGAAGGTCGGCACCATCGGCCCCTTCGCCACCTGTCGCCTTGAAGGCTTCGCGGGCGGCTGGTACTTGGTCGATGTGGAGATGAGCACCGGCTTTGCCCGGCACTTCTCGGTTCAGGTTCTCTAAACTACGGTTCCGTCGGCAAGCTGGGCGTCTTTCGGGATGATGACGATGCCATCCCGCACGCTCCACCCCTCGCCGTCGGCATCGGGGCGGCCCACCTGGCCGCGCACGACACAGTTGGCCCCGACGCGCGCGTTCTTGTCGATGATCGCCCGCTCGATGGTCGAACCGGGACCGATGCCGATGGGGATGATCCCGCGCGCCGCGTTTTCGCTCCGTGTGGCGTCGTCTTCGTAGTAGTCCGCGCCCATCATCACCACTTCCTTGAGCGAGGCACCGCGCTGAATGCGACTGCGAATGCCCACGACCACGCGGTCCAGCGACGCCCCAAACACCAGGCACCCATCGCTTACGATGCTGTTGCGCACATGCGCATCGAGGAATTTGGTCGCCGGAAGGAAGCGCTGCCGGGTGTAGATGGGCGCGCCGGGCATGTGGAAGCGAAAGGGAGGGTCTTCCGCGGTCAACGCGAGATTGCAATCGAAGAAGCTCTCGATGGTCCCGATGTCGCGCCAATAGCCCTCGAAGTGGTGCGCCATCACCTTCTTTTCGGACACCATGCGAGGCAGAATGTCCTTCCCGAAGTCCATGTTCGTGGGGTCGGCCAGCGCCTCGCGCAGGGCGTCGAGTCGGAACAGGTACACGCCCATGTTCACGAGGTAGTCTTCGCCGCCCAGCTTCCACGCTTCTCGCAGTTCGGGGGGGGGAGAACATCCGTAATATCCTCATTTGCGCTTGGCTTCTCGCGGAACGTGCGGATCTGCCCGCCTCCATCCGCGTACAGCACGCCCAGTCCGGTCACCTCAGATCGGGGAACTTTGATCACCGACACGGTCGCATCGGCTTGGCTGTCTACATGGCGGTCGTAGATCTCGCGGTAGTCCATGCGGTACAGATGATCGCCGCTAAGGACCAGCACATGTTCAACCTTTGCCGCTTCCATACGCCGAAATTGCTTTCGCACTGCATCGGCTGTGCCCTGAAACCAGTCGCTCGTGTCATCGGTCTGTTCGGCCGCGAGCACATCGACGCCGCCTTGCCCGAAAATATCGAAGCGGTAGGTCTGTGCGATGTGGGCGTTCAGCGAGGCGCTGTTGAACTGGGTGAGCACTGCGATGTGGCGGAAGCCCGAGTTAATAGCGTTGCTAAGGGTGATATCGATGAGTCGATACTTGCCCCCGAGCGGCACGGCCGGCTTGGCGCGGTGCCGCGTGAGGGGGAACAACCGCGAACCGCGTCCGCCGCCGAGGATCACGGTGAATACGCGCGCCATGTAGAACCTCGTGAGACTACGCTAACACGCGGCTACATTGCGCCCGTGCTCGTGCTGCTCATCGCATGTACCGACGACGGAAGTGGGGCGGCCTACCCGGCCGCGGATCTCGTCCTGTTCTCCCTGGATTCGCGGGAACACGGCACCTACGACCCGCGGGAGGGGGAGGTGGTGGTCGAAGGCACCGCCGAAGAGGGCCACGACTGGGCGCTTGCGGCCACAGGCGGGGCCCTGTTTGTCGGCGTACCCGCGGTGGGGGAGGTGCGGCGCTTTGCGATGGATGGCAGCGACCCGGCCGGAGGCGAACGGGAGGCTTCGGGTACAGCCATCGAGGACTACGGTGCGGCATTGGCGGTGCGGGAGTCCGACCTTGTGGTCGGGGTTCCGGGCGCGCGGGACGGTACCACGCGGGTCGGCGCGGTGGAGGTTGCGGGCGGGGAAGCTCTGTGGATCGTTGGCGATGTTTCCGAGGGCAGGTTGGGGACGGTCGTCGCGGCGTGTGGCGACCTGGACGCCGATGGCGAGGTAGACCTTGCGGCTAGCGCTCCTTGGGAAGCCGACCTTGAAGGTGCCGTGCAGGTGTGGGGTCGACTTTCCGGGAAGAAGGGGCGGCGGATCGCCGGTTCGCATGCGGGCGAGCGGTTCGGGGGCTCCCTCGCCTGCGCGGATGTGCTGGGGAACGATCGGGAGGCGCTCCTCGTGGGAGCCCCCTTCGCCAAGGGGGTCACCGGAACCCTGGGGGAAGGAGCCGTCACGGTGTGGGACTTCTCCGATCCCGATTCCACGGTGCCGCGGGCGACGCTGTTCGCACCGATGGAAGGGGATTCGGGGGTCCTGGGCTCCTTCGGTTCGGCGGTGGCAGCTTGTCGCTTTAGCGACTCTCGACCTGCGGATATCGTCGTAGGGGCACCCACAGCCGAGGCGGGGGGCGGAGCGGTTTATGTGTATTCCGGGGGCGAAAGGATGATCGACGACGCCCGCGCCGACGTTTCCGTGATGGGCGCCGACGCCGGCGGGCGCTTGGGGTCCACCCTGGCCTGCGGCGATGTGGATGGGGATGGTCTGGATGAACTTTTTGTGGGTGCGCCCGGCGTGAATGGGGCGGATGGCACGGTAGAGGCGGGCGCGGTTTTTGTCTTCACAGGTCTGGACGCGTTCACGGGTACGCTTCGCGTCGACGACGCGGCGTGGACGTTTGCTGCCGAACGCTCCTTCCTCCGCACAGGGGCTGCGTTTGCGGTCGGCGACATCGATGGTGACACGCTGGCCGAGCTGGTGCTGCTCGTGCGGCAGCGGTCGCGTTAGATTCACGCCTCCTGAGGCCATGAAACGGCCGGGTGCCAGCAGGAACGCCGCTGGGGTCAGATCTGCGGCTGGGCGAGATGGGGACAGCGACTCGCCCGGCGCGTTAGCAACGCGCCGGGCGTCGCGTGCCTGAAACGCAGGTTGGAAGCTGGAGAGGATGGCGCGTTAGGGGAAGGGGCGGCGAGCCCCTTCCCCCATTGCATGTTAGAGTCACGCCTCCTGAGGTTTGGCGATGTACGATCTGCTCCGTATTGCCATGGAGGCGGCGCGTGAGGCCGGCGCTGCTATCCGTGGCTACTACAAGGATAGTTACACCATTAAGGACAAGGGCGAGGACAACCCGCTCACGGATGCCGACCTCGCCAGCAACGCGATTCTGGAGGCCCGCCTCCGCACCGCGCGCCCGGCCTTCGGGTGGCTCTCCGAGGAATCGGTCGACGACCCGGCGCGTCTTGACTGCGAATGGGCGTGGATCGTGGATCCCTTGGATGGCACCAAGGAGTTCACGCTCGGCATCCCGGAGTTTGTGGTCTCGATCGGCTTGGCCCACGAGGGTGCCGCCGTCTTGGGCGTGCTTTACAACCCCATCACCGACGAGCTTTTCGCGGGCTTCGTGGGCGGTGGCGCCACGCTCAACGGGCGGCCATGCCGGGTTTCCCCGCACCTCACGCTTGAGGGTGCTCGGGTGGTGTGTTCGCGCACCGAGATGAAGAACGGCATGTTTGACCGATGGTCCGGGCAGATGAAGCCCCAGCCTGTCGGGTCCGTGGCGTACAAATTCGGCCGGGTGGCGGCGGGGCAGGCCGAGGCCACCTTCACCCCCCAGCCGCGCAACGAGTGGGACATCTGCGGCGGCGTGGCGCTCGTGCTGGCAGCCGGCGGGCACTGCACCAACGGGGCGGGTGAGCCCTTTGCCTTCAACCGCAGAAACCCCCTGCATCAGGGCGTGGCGGCCACCAACGGGCATCTGCACCCGGCGATCCTTGGGTTGATCCGGGAGGGCTGATGCGGAAAAGCCCGATGGCAGTTCTGTTCATGACCGTGGTCTTGGACCTGGTCGGCTTCGGGCTTGTGATCCCGTTGCTTACGTTCTACGCCGAGAGCTTTCACGCCACCCCGCTTCAGGTCACAGGTCTGATGACCGTGTATTCGCTGATGCAGTTCGTGGCAGCGCCGCTTTGGGGCCAGGCATCGGATCGCTTTGGGCGTCGGCCGCTCCTCCTGGCCAGCATCTTCATGACCGCGCTGATGTTGGCGGGCTTCGCGATGGCCACTTCGCTGGCGTGGATGTTCGTTTTCCGTGCTCTCCACGGCATAATGACCGCCAACATCGCCATCGCCCAGGCGTGCATGGCCGACCTCACGACGCCCGAAACGCGTGCCAAGGGGATGGGCCTCATCGGGGCCGGCTTCGGCATCGGCTTTACCCTCGGTCCGTGGTTGGGGGGCGAACTCGCCCACTTGGGGCTGACCGTGCCGATCTGGGTGGCCGCAGGGCTGTCCGGCCTGAATTTCCTGCTTGCGCTGCGCTTTCTTCCTGAAACGCGCAAGCCGGGGGCGCGCAGCGACCGCCGTCCCATCAACCCGCTGGCTGTCCTGGGGGCCATCCGACACCCCAAGGTCGGCCGCTGGATCCTGCTCACCGGCGTGTTTGTCTTTGCTTTCGCGGCGATGGAGAGCACCTTTACGCTATTCGCCGTACACGAACACCACCTCACGCCTGAACGCATTGGCCGTATGTTCGCCGTGGTTGGCGTGGTGGGCGCGATCGTTCAAGGGGGTCTGATCCATCGCCTCGTGAAGCGATTCGGGGAGGCTGCGCTCCTGCCCCCGGCCTTCCTTTTGGTCGCGGCATCGCTGTTCTGGATGCCGTTTGCTGCGCTCGGCTTTCCCCTGTTGCTCGACTTTGGGTACCTGGCCATGGGTCAGGGGGTGGTGTCTCCGGCGCTGCAGAGCCTGGTCAGTCGCGGGGTGCCCGCAGATGAGCAGGGGGAGATGATGGGTAGCAATCAAGCCATGGGCGCGCTGGCCCGCGTTTTCGGTCCGTTGGCCGGGGGCCTTCTCTTCGAACGCGTCAGCTTCGGTGCGCCGTTTTTGATGGGGGGTGCGTTGATGCTGGTGGCGGCGGCGCTGAGCCTGATAGCGGGGCGAAGGTCCACGACCCACCCGGTCACTTCGTAGGGTTGAAGCTCCAGCGGCGAAGAAGTCCCGTGGCCACCGCCGCCACGCCGAACCACCCTGCGCCGGTTCCTCCGGACGAGCACGCGCACTCCGGTTCCTCCGGAGGGGCACGGGTGGAAAAGGTGAAGCTGGTGGCGGCTTGCGACACTGTTCCGTCGATGAACGGCACCCCGGCGGCGATGCTGACCACGAAGTCGGTGTCTGCGGGCCAGTCCGCCTCGGGAGCGAGGTGCACCACATGCGAAGCGTTGCCGTAGAACACCCAGGGTGCTTTGAGCACGATCTCTTCGCCCTCGGCATCGTGAACGGCGAAGAAGTCCGGCAAGACCAGGTCGGCGACGAGGCCACGCGAGTACACCACGGTCACCCGCGATTCGACGCTGTCCGCCTCGGTCGGGTGGCCGTAGTCTCCATCCTGCGGAAAGGTGAACATGATGGGCTCAAATTCCGAGACCCGGTCGTGCAACAAGTCCCATCGAACCTGCCAGTACCGAGCCACCACGGTCGCTTCCCAGATCGGGCTCCCGTCGACCGATTCGTCCAAGATGTGGTCGTAGGACCAAGGGAACTGGGCCTGGTAAAGTTCGCGCTGGTCAGGGCGGCTTCCGGCCTCACGCCCGAAGGTGATGGCGACGGAAGTGAGGATCTGTCCCAGCTCGAGCTTTTCTGCGTCGACCACCACGCCCGCTTCCGCCATCAGGGGCACGAAGACCTCCGTGGGCACCCACGGCTCGAGGGTCTGCTGACCGCCCGTGGCCGCGCCGATCGCGACATCGGTCGCCTGGTCCATGCTCACGTCCGCCCAATCGCTCTCCGCGTCGTAAGCGTACGCCCGCTCCATGTAGAGCGAATCGAAGATCTGGTCCCCCATGCCGTGACTGGACAGCCCGAAACAGTACGCAACGTGGCGGCGGGCCTCCTCCGAGCCGTAGTCACCCGCGTAAGTCTGCTTGATCCAGTCTAGGTACAGGTCCTGGAAGGGTTCCCAGTGCGAAGTTTCGCTGTAGGCCTCCCCCATGGCGTACCCGCCGTCGGGGAACTGCGTGCCATTCTGCAGGTAAAACCATAGATCTGGGTCGCCAAGCAGATACGCGAGCTCGCCATCGGGCAGGTTCGGGATGGCCATCTCGGAGATGGTTACATGCGTGGTCAGCCCGTTTCCCAGCGCCAACGTGGAGAGGAGCAGCAGCATGAAATGCAAGCTATCGCCTCAGATGGTGGCGATGGTACGGCAGCTTTCGATGATGGTGGGCATGTGGGGTTCCAACTCGCTCGAAGTCCAGTCCTGCGCGCGAAGCACGGCCTCGTAGCTTGGAACAAGGTTCAGCGGGTTCAACGTTCGGTCCAGCGCAAAGTACATATTTGCGTACACGATGTTTCGCTGCACGTTGGGCCGAATCAACTGCTGAACCGGGTAGAAAAGCGCGCTGCGCAGGCTCGGCTTGAAGCAGTCCAGCGCTAGGAACCAGCCGTTCCTGCGCCCGATTCGGCCTTCAAGAACCGCGTCGTAGGCCGGCTTCACCGGCACGTTGTTCACGATCCCCCCCTCGACCAGCCGGGTGATCCCATGCGAGGCATAGAGGTTGTCCAACAGCGCCTTCATGCGCTTGTCGTCGCGCACGACGTCGTAGTGGATCAGTCCGGGGATGGAGCACGAGAAGCCGGTCGCGTCGAGAATGTCGGCGTCCATGGTTGCGGGATCTCCGCCGAAGACCATTTCGCGCAGCGCATCAGGTGTGGCGAGCAGCTCGCGCATGACGTTCACGACCTGCCCAATCTGCAGGGCGAGGCTGGGCCGCATCGTAAAATCCTGACCCACGGCGTCATCGAGGATGTGTTCGTAGAAGGAGAGGTCGTGTTTCAGCGCCTCCACCCCAAGGCCGGTGGCCACGATCAGCAAGGGGATTTCGAGGTCGCGGAAGGTGAGGGGGCGGCCGTCGGGGGTGTGAAACAGGGAGCCGATGGCGGACCGAAGGTAGAGCCGAAGGGTCGCGGGCACTCCGTAGCGACTCTCCATCTGCAGGATGCGGAAAACTCCCGGCCAAGTAAGTCTCTGGGCCGCGTGGTACATCGGCGCGGGGTCGAACACCTTGCGACGCGCCCGGAACAACGAGATCAAGGCGCCCATCGACGTTCCCGAGACCAGCGCCGGCTGCAGCCCGGCCCGGTGAAGTGCCTGCCAGGCCCCGGCGTACCCGTACCCTGCCCCTCCCCCGCCGCCGCAGGTGACCACCAACTGCCGTTCGCACACCTCGGCTTCGAGGCTTTCGGGCGCGAGTGTAAAGTGTTCCAGCAGGCGACGGCGTCGGTCACGCGTCGCGTCGAGGAGGGGAGGCAGGTGCTGCGAGGCCTTCGCCAGCGACCGCTCGGTCAGCAGCCACGGCGCCAGGGTTTCGCGGACATGCCAGGCGTGCGCTGCGATGGACTCGCCCACGTCTACGTCGGACCCATCCACGTTCTGGACGATCTGGAGCTTGGCGAAGGCGATCACATAGCGGAGCGCATCCACCCGACTGGTGTGCAGCTCCTCCGGACGCTCGAGCGAGAGGCGCACGACTGCGGCCTCCATCTCCTCGAAGGGAGCGCGCAGGCACAAGAATCGCTCGGCGTCCATCGTTGGGCTGCCTATCCGGGCCACCCGCCGGGCACGTCAGGGAGGTGTAAGAGCCGGTGCGTGATTAGGTTTGAAAGATGAACGCGGGGGAATCTGAACGCCTGGTGCTCTTCGATGGCGTGTGCGGGCTGTGTGACCGGCTTGTGCAGTGGCTGATTGACCACGACCCGGAGGCGCGTCTGCGCTTTGCGCCGTTGCAGGGCGCCACGGCCGCCGCGTTGCGTGAGGCCCATCCGGAGCTTCCGGCTACGATCGATACGCTGGTATTCGTCGAGCAGGGGAAAATCTCCCTGCGAAGCACAGCCGTTTTCGCCATCGCGCGCCACTTGCCTTCCCCGTGGTCGTCGGTCCGCGTGCTGGGGGTGCTTCCGCGCTGGTTCACCGACCTGGGGTATCGGGCCGTTGCGGCGGTGCGGTACCGCATCTGGGGCCGCTTTGACGCGTGCCGCTTACCGACTTCCGATCGTCAAAGTCGGTTTCTGCCTTAGTTCCGGCCGCTAAGGTTTCAGCGCCAGACAGGCCTCTTCAAAAGCGGGGATCAGCTTCTCCACGATCGGGTCCTTGCCCATGCCGCCCCCCTGAGGTTGCAGGCGAACGCGGCAATACAGCGCCTTGTCCTTTCCCGAGTCGAACAAGGCTCGCACGATCTCGACCACGCCGTTTGGGGCGTGGGAAGTCACGAAGCGCTGGGTCTGGCTGGCTTCTTTGCGGTACACCTTCCACGACCAGGAGAGCAGGTCGGCGAAGAGTTGCTCGTCGAGCACCGGGGTCCAGTCCTCGACAGGCTTGCAGCTCGGTCCGCACGCGTAGCCGATGCGAAAGGAGGAGTCGGGACCAAGGACATAGGCGCTCGGGGGCTCCCACACGCCGGCCGGGACTCGCTGGGCCACCCAGTTGTCGGGCACCACGGCTCGCACCCGCTCGTCCAGAACGGTCGTCGCAGCAAAGTGCAGTTTATCCTTGTAGAGAGCAGGCACCTTCGTGTTGGCGGAGCTGGCGTCGGCGGCGAGCGCGGCGGCGGCGAGGAAACAGGTGAGCATGGCGCGGAGCTATCTCGGCCCGGGGGTCGTGCTACTCTCGCACCGTGGCGCTGTGGCTTTCCCTTGGGTTGGTAGCGATCGCGGGCGTGGGTGTCGCCGCTCCGCTTCGCGAGCCTTGGGTCGCTTTGATAGCGTTGCCGGCTGTCTTTGTGGCGCCCGGACTAGGGTGGGCGAGAGCCTTCGGCCGTCGAGCGGGCGTCGGCGATGGGCTCCGAGTCGGGTTCGACGCGTTTTGGCTGAGCCTCCCCACGGCGATTCTGGGCTGGGCGCTGGCCCGGAATTTTGGAGGCGGTGCATGGACATTGCTGGCGGTCTCGGCCGGTGGTGCGCTGGTCGGGGGCCTGTGGGAGCGGCGCGTCCAAGGTCCTGCCGTTCCCTGGGTGCCGGTCGGCCGCGAGCGGTTCGGTGCCGTGGCGGCCGTCGCGATGATCGCGGTCTGGTTCGCTCAGAGCGCGGCGGACATCGCCCGCCCCCTGGACCGGTACTGGTACGCCGAACAGCGCGAGGATGGGCCGGCCGATGCCAGCCAGTTCGAGGTGGACAATGCCGGTCTTCAGCCGGCCGAGGGATGGGTCGAACGCACAGAAGTCGCGGAAGGAGTCACATTTTTGCGGCCGGCAGGCGCCCACGCGAGCCTCGTGGGGGTGGGCACGGCGACGCAGGGGATCTTGCTCCGCGGTCCGGTTGGGGCCCGGTTGGATGGAGTGCCGGGCGGCCCGATGCGGGTGGAGGCGAGCCCGATCGAGGTGAGTGAGGAGGGCCCGGTGTGGCGCTACCTGGACCGAGGGGTGGCCGCGCGTTGGCTACTCCCGGCAAGCTCTGAAGGAGCAGCGCTCACCCTTACGTTTAGCGAACCGGCGGAAAGCTCGGTGGTCCTGCTCGCTCGGCCTTCGGCGATGTGGGCGTTGCAGGACAGCGGAGAGCTGCACTGGGCCCATTACTACCAGCTACTTAATATGGTCGAGCAGCTCAGATGGGTGGATGAACGCTGGGTTACCGATGTTCAGCCCCCACTGTGGACTTGGGTGCTGGGCCCCGCTGTGCTCGTGACCGGCGGGGGGCTCCCGACCGCGAACGTGCTGCTGGCCTTCGTGCTGGTTCTCAGCTCCCTTGCGGGGTTGCTGTTCCTTCGCGCCCATGCCCCCACCGCCCCGTCCCCTGCCTGGCTGCTGCCCGGTCTCGCCGCCGTCGTTTCCGGACGGCTGCTTTTGGAGCCTGGAAGTGCGGGAATGCCAGACGCGATCTACGCTGTCGCGCTGGTCGCGGCGCTCTCGGGGCGCCCGGTGGCTTTCGGGATCGCGGCGCAGTTGCTGCGCTACCCGGGCTTCGCGGTCGTGCTGGTGGGGACAGCGATCGCTCGTGCTTGGCGTGACGCGTTTCGGCTCTGTGTCGGGGTCGCCGCTTGTGCTCTGCTCTTTGGCCTTGGCGGTTTCGCCACCGGGGCGCTGGATGGCTGGTTGGCCACGGTGGGGTGGGAGGCGGGTCCCGAGCACTGGCATGGCGAGTTCGACCCCGTGGTCCTGCTCGGCCGCGCTCCGAAGTTTTATTGGATGTGGCTCCTGTATTCTGGAGGAACGCTCCTCCTCGCCGCGCTCGCGTGGCCCTTAGGCACGCGGGTGTCCCTCGGCACGGCGCTGGTGTACTCCCTGCTCCTGTGCACGATCGACCACGCGCCGACGCACTACTTTGTGCCGCTGGTGCAGTTGGCCGCTTTGGGCAGCGCGTGTACCGCGGCCAGTCTTCGCGCCGCTCCTTTGCGGCAGGCGGTCGCTTCAGCCGCGGTGCTCGGGTTGTGCATGGCGTGGATGTACGGCGAGATTCTCGCGTAGGTAGGCAATTCGCCGCATTAGCCGCTCCACCTCAGGGGTCGCATGGGCCGCGGAGCGCGTGGGCACAGGAATTATCCACAAGGTTGTCCATACAGCGCGGCCGCGAAATGCGGTACACTCACGGGATGGAAACGAACGATGAGCCGCAGCTCCCCCCGTCGCCGCGTGGCCTGATCGCTGAGTTTTGGGACTTTCTGCTCCACGAAAAGGTCTGGTGGATGACCCCGATCGTGGTGGTTCTGGTGGCGATGGTGGCGTTCATCCTCGCCAGCGACACCGGAGTGATCCTGCCGTTTATCTACACCCTTTAGCGGGCGTACACGCGGGTCAGGTGGGTCAGGGTCTGCTTTTTCCACCAGCTCCAGTGGTGCGCGCTTTCCTGGCCCCAGATGTCGCGGTCGTGCGGAATGCCCTTGGCGCGGAGGTGGTCGCACATCGCGAGGGTCTCTTCGATGCAGCCCTCCTCATAGTTGCCCCTGCCGCACACCATTGTGAGGTGCGTGCGCCGCACCCTTTCCAGGGCTTCGCCGCGCAGGTTGGGCACGAAGGAAAGCGGGTTGTTGAAGTACACGTCGGAAGCGTTGTGGCCGCCGAGGAACTGGCTGATCTCGTAGCGGCCGCTCATGCACAGCGCGTAGTTGAAGATCTCGGGGTGTTTCAAGGCGAACAAAGCGGCGTAGAGTCCGCCTAAGGAACAGCCGACCACCCCGATGCGAGCGTTCGGCAGGCTGCAGTCGCGGCGGATCAGCGGCACCATGGTTTCGAGGATGAAGCGCTCGTAACGCAGGTGCTTGGCGATTTTTTCGTCACCCGAACCTTCGCGGGTGAACGCTTCGGCCACGTTGGACTCGGGGCAGTACAGCTTGATCTTTCCGCCGCGCAGCAGCGGCGCGAGCGCGTCGATCATCCCTTCCTTCTGCCATTCATGGGCGAAGCCCGCTGCGCTCGGGAAGACCATGACCGGTGCCCCCCACCACCCGTAGCGCCACACATGCATGTCACGGCCCATGGCTTCGCTGGGAAAACGCTCGTAGATCCCTTCCATGCTCATGTCTCCGAGAGGTTGCGGCCGAGGACCAGGCGTTCCTGTCGTGGCTCAAAGTTGTTCGGGTCCCAGCAGCGACGGCACCGCGCTTCGTACGCATCGGTTTCCCCAACGAGGAAGCGCGCATCGCGATTTACGACCCGTTGGCTGCGATCGGCGGGGTTGCCGCAGACCATGCAGATAGCCAAATTTTTAGTGATGTATTCTGAAACCGCCAGAAGCTGCGGGATCGGTTCGAAGGGGTGGCCTCGGTAGTCCATGTCCAACCCGGCCACGATCACGCGCAGGCCCGTGTTCGCGAGGCGTTCGGCGATCTCCACCAGTTCGGGACCGAGGAACTGGGCCTCGTCGATGCCCACGACCTCTGCATCTCCAACAAGGGTTGGAATATCCTTAGCTTTTTCGATTTGAAACGAACGCAGTCGCAGGCCGGAGTGGGAACCCACGCTGTCCTCGGCGTAGCGGTTATCGACGCCGGGCTTGAACACCGCTACGCGCTGCCTAGCATATTGTGCACGGCGAATACGCCGAATCAGCTCCTCGGTCTTGCCTGAGAACATGCAGCCGGTGATCACCTCGATCCAACCGACGCCGACAGGTTGGAGGGAAGGGGTCATTCGAGCGCCAGGATTGAGCTGCGGTCGGGTGTCCACTTCAGGACCTTGGTGGCTTTCTTGCTCGTCGAGGTGAGAGAGCGAACGCCGACATCCGCCGCGGACAGCAGCGATTTC